>DATKRS010000033.1 GCA_035532035.1 Candidatus Dormiibacterota bacterium | reverse complement strand
GGGCCGTTTCTATGAAGGATCGCCGAAGACAGAGAGCTCCGATCGGTGGATTTCGGTGCCGCGAGAGACAATGCACGCTTTCGAAGTGCATCGGGACCGAATGGAGCGCGAAGGGCATGACGTTCGGCGCGGTCGGGTGTTCGTTACGGCGACGGGAGCACCGCCAAATGGGACGCAGCTTATCTCGGATACGTTGGCGCCGGCTTTGAAGAAGGCGAAGCTGCCAAAGATAACTTGGCACGCGCTCCGCCACTCGTTCGCATCGGTCAGTATCGAACGCGGTGCGCCACTCGAAGCAGTTTCGAGAATGCTCGGCCACGCGCACCCCGGCATAACGGCACGGATATACGACAAAGCATTTCGCGCTCGCGAAACGATCGTCGCCGATGCCTGGAACGTTGATGACGGTGCCACTAAGACCACGGGGGCGAAAAACCGGAAAACGGGTGGAGATTTGAGTGGTAAAACGACGAAGCGCAAAGAGCAAGAGAGGCGTGCGCGAGCGCAAAGGCCTGTCATATAAGGGCGAGAGCGTCACCGGTGGTCGCCGCGAAGAGCGCAGCATATCTTCTAAGCTCGAAGATGGGGGTTCGAGTCCCTCCGGGCGCACGTCGATTCGTCGGAGGTTGCACGATGATAAAACCGATTCCCGAAGGTTGGCATACGGTCACCCCGCGACTCTTCGTGGAGGAGCCGGAGAGGTTGGTCGCCTTTCTCAAGGACGCGTTCGGTGCCGTGGAGGGCCCGCGCGTGCGCGAGGATGCCCCGGCCGAGCTGCGCATAGGCGACTCGATGGTAATGGTCGGCAATGCGCAGGTGCGGCGCGAGACGTCGTCGTTCTTCTATCTCTACGTTCGCGATGCCGACGCGACGTATCGAAAAGCGCTGGAAGCTGGAGCGGCGTCGCTCGAAGAGCCGGAGCTGACGTTGTACGGCGATCGACGAGCCACGGTGGAGGACCCGTTTGGTAACGTCTGGCAGATCGCAACGCATGTCAAAGATCACGAGCGCCCGTAGTCTAACCGGATAAGGCACGAGCCTTCGAAGCTCGAAGATGGGGGTTCGAATCCCTCCGGGCGCGCACCCGGTATCGAATTACGAGGAGAAGAACTGGACCCATTCGCGGCATCCTGGTCGAATTTCTACGTCATAACGGGATCCTCGGCGGGAGCATTGACGGGATTGATGTTCGTCGTGATCACGCTCGTCGCGAGGCAGGAACGCTTACAGCGGAACACGCGCGATGGGGTCGAGACGTTTAGCTCGCCGACCGTCGTGCACTTCTGTGCAGCGCTACTGATTTCGGCGGTGATGGCAGCGCCGTGGCCATCGCTGGTTCCACTGGGCACTGTCCTCGCGCTCATTGGAGTCTATGGGATCGCGTACGCGATGCGCGTGCTGATGCGCATGACGCGTCTCACCTCGAAGAGCCCGTACTTTCCGGGGTTCGACGATTGGTTTTGGTATTCGCTGATGCCGCTTGCGACGTACGTGGCGATTCTCATTGGAGCGGTTTTGCTCGTGGTGGTCCCGCGGGGCGCGCTCTTCGTGCTTGCCGGCGGGACGGTGGTTTTCATCTTCATGGGAATCCGAAATGCATGGGATACGGTCACCTATATCGCGGTTGAGGACTTGACGGATCGGAACGGGCCGTCGTGAGCGTTGGCGAGGACCTTCGCCTGCATCTTGGCGAACCGCCCTCACAGGGTATGGTGGTTGTAGCTCAGCTGGTTAGAGCGCCTGACTGTGACTCAGGAGGTCGCCGGTTCAACTCCGGTCAGCCACCCCAAGAAGTGCGTTGAGCGTACGCGCCTTTAGCTCAGTCGGTAGAGCAGCGGACTTTTAATCCGACCTGAGCGTAAACCGTCCGCTAGCGCCGAGACACGGCAACGCCCGCTGAAGCACGTTTGGCGGACGTTTTCGTTGCCATCGCGGCCGTCCGAGCCCCGCGGAAGCGCGGGGAAAAACGCGAGAACCCGCGCAGCGCGTGACCAATCCGTGACCAGCGACATCGCGCCTCCGAGAGTCATGGAACATCGCCCACGCCGCCGGACGGCCCTCAGACGCGCTGCAAACGCGCGAGGGGTGGCAACCCCGCATGCGACCGCTGGCAGCGACCGCGACGAGGGCGATCCTAGTATGGGCTGACGTAGCCGCAAAAAATTTCAAAAAAAAAGAATGTCTCGCGGCGCACGAAGCGGGGCACTTGTAGGAATTAGGGCCGCTCGACTCCACACCTTCGGGTGGCTTCGCGTTTCGATCAGCCGCCCAGCGCGCCGCCGAGCTAAACGGCGGGGCGCGCCTTGGGCTGGGCTTGGGTGTTGCTAGGGCCTAGCGCCACGCTGTAGAAGGCAAGCGGCCAGGAGGTGCGTATGCGTATCCTCGCGCGCTTGGCCATTGGAGCACTCCTGACGCCGTTGCTGCTTGGCGTTGTGCCGCTGTCCCCGTCGCCGTATCCGTCGGTGGTTCAGCCGCCGCCTCAGCCGGTGTTTTCCCCTACTCCTTATCCACGTCCACCGCGGGGCGGAGCACTTGTAACCGTTCCTGGCGGAACCGAAGTAGACGTGCAGTTGACTGAACCTATCTCATCCTCTACCGCAAACGTTGGTGATACGTTTGCCTTCCACGTCGCTAGCGATGTGGTCGTCAACGGTTGGATCGTCGTTGCGAAAGCGGCCTATGGCCAGGGCGAGGTCGTGACTGTCGATCGAGCCGGCAGTCATGGGCATCCGGGAAGTCTCGGCTTGCAGATGGATTGGGTCTTCGCGACGGACGGTGAGAAGATTCGATTAACGAGTCAACACACGACGGAAGAGGGCCAGAGTAAGGCCGGCGTTTCCTCGACGATGACGATTATCTCGTGGGCCTTCCTCGGCTTGCCAGGGCTGTTCGTGCACAACTTCGTCAAAGGTCGGAACGTTGTAGTTGATAGCACGCACACTTTCCAAGAGTACGTAGCCGACACGGTGCACGTTATAGCTACGACGAAAGAAGACAACTCGGGCTTTGCACATTAGAAGATGGCGGCTGTAAGGCGCTGGCGGTGCCGAAGATCATTCTGTAGGGTTGACGCCGATGAATGAAGAGCAACAGCGAGGCCGGGCGTTGCTCATCGTTGTCTTGGTCTCGATCTCAGCGGTCATTGGCTACGCTGTTTGGAGAAACGCAACCTCGACGAACTCTAACAGCACGTCCTCACTGCCGTCGGCCACGGCAACGGCCTCGCCGACCGCAACTCCGATCCCAGCGAACCCTAGCGAACTGTCCAGCCTGGTTTGGCGCTTCTACCATGATCTCGACTTGAGAAACGGAAGCTCTAACAAAGCAGCGCTCAATGACCTCGGCGCCATCCTGACTCCACAATTTCTGAGGCAGCACGACGCAACATGGGGCAGAGATTACGGCTACATTCGTGATCCGAAACTAACGGTCAGTGGCGTGCGTGGCTATGCCGTAGACTATATGCTCGACTACGACTACATCGGCAACCGAGCGAATCTCTACTGGCAACGCACCGGGACGTGGGTCGCTGCCCACGGCGCATCTGGATGGGTTCTCAACGAAGATAAGTGGGCGTCGAGCCATATTGTAGCCATCCAGTTGACAAATGGCGTGAAGCAGGGCGTCCAGGACAAAGTCTATGCCGATGGCCGCCATACCTTCGACGTTGAGACGTCGGTGCACGGCTACACCTTTGACATTGAGGTTACGTTCTCGGCTGACAACCACGGCTGGAAAACCACAAGTGTTGCGGTTTCAACTCCAACACCAGGTGCTCCAGCCGAGCAGTACCAAGCGGCACCTACTGCGCCATACTACGGTGCCCCGGGGGGCGATTGTGATGACGACTCGATCGAAACCGTCGGCGAAGATGGCGCCATCTTGGAGATGCTTTCCGGAGCAGTTTACCGCGTGCAGGACTATGACACTTCGACATCATCCCTCTGGCTCGCGGCAGATGACGTGCTGATTTGCGGGGATCGGATCATCGACAAGGACGAAGACGGTGAATCCGTTGACGCGTATAGGGTTCGATAGGCTAGGCACTTACGGGATTCGACCCTGAACCGGGCCCCTCGCCGCGTGGTACAATTAGCCGCGATCATGCTTACCTATGATCGCGGCCTAAAGGTGCTCCGCGCCGTCTATGCCTATGCCAGGCAATACCACGCCTGGCCGTCCGCCGCCGATGTCGCCAAAGCCATCAAGCGGCACAAAATGAGTGCTTATCGACTCCTCGTGCGTCTCCAAGCCGACGAGTACGTTCAACGCCAAGAAAAGGGTGGCCCCGAGTCGGGCTGGCGCCTTACTGAAACGGCCTGCAAACTCCTCAAACGACCGCGCCCCAAGCTAAGCGATGATCCCGCTCCACGCCGCATCCGTAACGATCCTAAGAAACTCGCCTGGTACAACCGCCGCAAATGGCTTGCCCAACGCTATGCCGCCGTTCGCCTCTACGACGGACTCGAAGTCGTCGAAGTGTGACCGTATACCGACTGCAGCCGCTACGATAGAATTGAACGCATCTAAAGGAAGACGGCTCTTGTCACCCGCCGCCGAGCGATACGCTGGCGCGTAGCCGATCTGTGCGTAGCATGCGCCCGTGAGTCTCGCCACTTCACGCTAATCGGCGATAATCAAGTAGGCGGCTTGGACTACTGCAACGTAAATGAAGGCCCCAAAGCCACGCGAGCAAGATAGCTCCCCGCACAATCCTTCGGCCAAGGCTTCCTCGGGACGGGCGCCGATAGAATTCGTCGTCCTCAGACAAACGATCGCTTCTTGCGCCTAGTGGTAGGATCGGCGCCGAGGCTTGGGAGTGGCTCTATGGTGGACCGGAGCCCGGAGTATGGTGCGGAGCACGTCATCGAAGGGCACGTCCTCGGGGGGGCAGATGATCTGTGACCTTCTTGCTTTTCATGAGGCTCAGGATACTATGCCATCCCGCTGGAAAGGGTGGTTCTCAGTGGCTAGGTATCTGGCGCGGTGGCCCTCGTCGTATGCTCGCCTTATGGGGCTTTTGGAGCTTCTGAGGGGATCGATCACGATCATGGCCGAAAACCTACCCACCGGAGAGTTGGTTTTGCTAACGAAGGACGTCCTGGAAAAGCATGTCCAGCTTGAGAGAGAAAGGGCCATAGACCTGGAGGACGTCCGGCAGGTCGTAATAAACCCTGACGCGATTTATGACGATGGGCGACCAACTCATACCGCGAAGGGTAAATATTTCGCGGTCAAGCTAAAATCTGACCCCTGGGGAACCGTCAAAGTAAAGAGGTTAACTGTCCATCTAAAGCGTTGTAGGAAACTCGGAGTCTTCCCGGTGTCATTTGTGACGACAGCGATGCTGACGAAGAAAATCCCGCCACAGGCTAGGATAAGATGGCAAAAACCTGGTGTGATCTTATGATAATGCATGGGAAGCTACAAAGCGAAAGACCGGATCTGAACGGTAAGCCGTATACGCTCGACTTTGACCGCGACTTTTTACATCTTACGATGGTGTCGCGCCCCGTAGCCTTTTCGGATTACTTTCCGGTTCCCAGGGTGCCGAATGAATACATTATCATTGACTTTGACAAAGATGGTCGAGTTGTTGGTTTTGCTTTCGAAGGAATCTTGACCCGCTGGTCTGAGCAGTCCCTCAAGAACCGCATCAGGTTCGCCTTGACACGTATGGGGATGAACGCGAAGAGCGTATCCTTTGCTTCGAGAATTGTCTCGGAAGCAGCAAAGCAGTTTATAAGCAGCGCAGTTCCAAAGACGGACCAGAACGGGCGGCTTCCAGCATACAGCTACTAGCGCAAAAGTAGGCGGCCACAGGCGGCCGCCTAGTCTTTACGCGCATTCTGCGAACGTGACAGAACGCCTCGGTATGCGACTAGCGCACCCCACGATGCGCTTCGCGCACGATATGCTCGGCGCGCGCGACGACGTGCTCGACCTCACGCAGCCACGATCTAATCTCTTCGCGGTTTTCGCGCAGCAGCGGGCGAAGTCGCGCGCGTACCAGCTCGGGGCCGCGAACGAGAACCTCGCCTCCGTCGTGCGACAGTTCGAGCCGGACGCCGATGGCGTCGGCCAAGTCAATGAGTGAGGGAACATCCAGGCGGGCGCTCATGCGATCCCCGCTGAGTTGCCGTCTCTGTCGAAGAGGCTCTCGGCCTCCAAGCAGATTCTGCAAACCAAGTCGCCTTCGACAACGGCCACGCGCCCGAGGCCACCGCAGCGGCCACACAACTTTCCGCCCTTCGTAAACGACAATGCGGGGACGGGTGGCTTCTTATCCTCTACTGCCCCTACCGGCCTTATTTGACGGGCGTTTCCGCCGTTTTCGTATCCTCTACCATCGCCTTCTGGTAGACCATGCGATTTGGACGCAAACCCTCGATTTTGTTGGGCTGTAGAGTCAGTAGAGGATAGAGACCCCTCACCTGCGCCTAACTCCTCGCGGGCAGGATAGCGAGCCAACGTGTCGTCGAATTGTTTGGCTTCGTAGCCGTTGTGATTCACGTCGTCGATCTTGAGTTGGTGCGAGCTGATTCCGAACGCGCGAAGGAGGTTTGCGAGTGCACGCGCTGTCAGTTCCCTGCCGCGGCAGTATGTCGGCCAGGGGCTCTCTGGCATCGCATTCAGCCGAGCGAGCAGAACATTCGTATGGAGTCGGTCGTCGCCGTTGAAGGCTCGGCGAATATCGTGCACGAGTTGCACGCCCACTTCAAGTGCGTCCTCGCTCTCGACGCTGGACAACATCTCTGCCGCCCGGTGGGCTCTGGTCGGCCATGCCCCGCCCGCGACCTCCGCAATCGCGAGCAGCGGCGTCCAGTTGTCCTCGGCGCGGTTGTCGAGTCCTTTCGGCGATACGGCCTCGATGCTCCTTATTTGAGCGCTGTGGTCATTCGTCCAGCGAACGATGCGCGCACGCAACGTGGCAAAATAGGAATCGGCCGGCAGACGCTTGACGAAGGTTTCCCCGGGCGCGCAACGTTTCATCGGAATCACAATGCTGCGATCCATCAGCGTCGAAGCGAGAACGCCGATCGCGGCCCACACTTTCGCGCCCCAGGTTGAAAAGCGCCGCGGTTCGTTGTCCTCGCCCTCGCAGCGAATGACAAAAGCGGCGTCGCGAGTATGCCCAGAGTTCAGCACGCCGCGGAGCTGCTCGTTATCCTTGAAGTACGAATCGGCCTCGTCGGCGCCCAGCGTCGGGTGCCACTTCTCGGTTACCCGAAACACCGAGGCTTGCGAAATGTTAGAAGCAGCGAGCGGTCGCGCCACAATTTTCATGATGAGGCCGAGTAGCCGCGTCTTACCGCACCGCTTCGTCGCGCTCGTTAAGCCGAGCATCGGGGCGATATCGAACAAATCTACGACGTACGTCCAAATGCACCACAGCGCGACAGCGTCCGCAGCGCCGTCCAGTAGCACGACGTGCCGCCCGAACATTGCAGCGACCTCGTCTAGTAGGGTAGCGCCATTAACGGGCTCGGCGTGGGGTTCGACCTGTTCGAATTCCAGGGCTTGGCCCTGTACCTGATCTTGCGGGCGCATCGCGGCGACCATCTTGTCGAGCGTCGCGATTCGGATGCCATGCCGTTTCGCGATCTCTTTCCGCTGTTGGTCGTATTCGACCGGCGAGAGCTTCGCTGCGGCGACGATTGCAGCGTCGTCGCTGGCGATGGTTGACGGCGCCTCTGTGCTTGGTTCATACGGCGGCGCTGCGTCGACGAGCGCTCGCAACTCCGCGACAGTGTGGCCGTCGCCTAGCCAGTCCGCTACGTCGCTGCCGTCGTCGCGATCTGGGTAGAAGTCCAGAAGGGGCACATCGCACGTTGAGTCGGCCGACGCGATCTTGCGCTTGCGCGCTGTCGCTGCTTGACGGCCTGCCCCGTCGCTATCCGCGAGCACGACGACCAGCGAGGCTTCCGAGAGTGACGCAAGGTGCGAGTTGCGAAGCGGCGCGTTCGCTCCGCCGGCGATTGTCGTGACCGCATCGAGCGACCCGCCCGCTCGCAACGCATCCCGTAAGGCGTCGGCCTTGCCCTCGCCCTCGACCAGAAAGACTCTCTGCCCGCTCGCTGTTGCGGCGTGTACCTCGTCGAGATGATACAGGGGCAGCGTTCTACCATGAAGCCCCGGCTTGGTCGCGTATTGCACCCCGTCGTACAAGTAAGGGAAGAACTCCTTATCTCTTCCGTTGCGCCCCGGCTCGACGCGATCGACGCGGGCGATGGGCGTCCCATCCGCGTCGACGTAGTAGTACGACGCGACCACTCGCGAAGCGGGCTCACGCTCGACGCCGAGCCAGCGCAGAGCTTCGGCATTGTTTCGAGCCTCGCCGGAATGGATAATGAGGGCGATGCTGCGGCCACCGGCATCGCATGGATCGCAGTGCCATACGTCCTTACCCGTGTTGATCCGCAACGATGGGTGTGCGTCGCGATGATTGTGTCGCTTCGGTGCAACGCACGGCACGAGCATTTCACGGCCGGCGCGCTTGCCGATGGAATTCGGGTCGTGCCCGGTGATTCGGCAGTAGGTCTGCAAGACCGGTGGGATAGCGTTCATTCTTCCGGCGCGTCGCGCTCGCCGCGCAACGCAGCCTCGAACTCCGCCCGCGGACAAAATACGCGGCGACCGACGCGGAAAGACGGGAAGTCGCCTCTTCGGAGCGCTTCATCGAACGCAGTGAGCCCAAGGCGGGAAAGCTCTCGCGCTTCGCGCCTGGTGTAGGGGGCCACGTCGGAAGGCGGGCGTCCCTGGGCGCTTTCGTGCTTAGTCATACTTGCATGATACTCTCCAAGGCGTTACACTAAAAGCGTGATTCGTAACGCCTGGGGCAGGGCTCTTGCAGAGATTTGCACTGCCGCTGACATTCCCGTGGCAGAGATTGCCAGGGAGACGGACTTCTCGGGTCCGCGCATCTTCCAGTACATCAAGCATACTCGCACACCGAAAACAAAAGACGCTCTAAAGATCAACAAAGCTGTGGGGCATCTTGTCGGCGAGCAGGACGTCGCGACCTACCTCGACTCAATCTACTGGCTCGAAAGAAGCGAGAAGCCGGAGCTAACCTGGCCGACCATCGCTGCCGCCGGTCCAACATTCGCGATGGAGACGATAGACTATTTGACGAGCACGTACGTGCGCCCCGGGGCGGGGCGTGATTTTTGCGAAGCACTATTCGGCAACCTACCTTATCAGCGGACTTGGAAGACGTTACTCTCGTTGTACAGGATGCGACGTAGGAGGCTGCTCCGGCGCATTCTCGGTGAAGGCAGTCCGGGGAAATCGCAGTTCGATGAAACGCGAGAAATCCTCAAGCGGCACGGCTTCGACATCGAGCCCTGGCTGAAGCCGCGAGAAGAACTTGAGCAACTGCTTCGCGAGGATCAGCTCACCGCTGAGTTCACCAACGCGGTGCGCACGGCGCTGCGCAGCATTGATGATCCGGTGGAACGCCTGGCAGCGGAGCGCACCATCATGCATGCATTCGACGCATTTGCTCGCCCTTGCACGGGGCGCGAACTCAAGCGAACCACTAAGAAAGGACATACTTAGAATGCCAGACACAGATAGACGCCTAAAGAAGCGAGGGAGCAAGAACGGCCGGGCTGTATGGTCAGCCATCTTGCCGCTACCGCGTGACGCCAATGGGCGACGCCGCCAGCACCGCTTCACATTCATCGGCAATAAGAAGGACGCGCAGAAGGCGCTCGTCGCGGAAGAGGCGGCGATCGGCTGCGGTAACTACGTGGAACGCGACCGTACGACGTTCGGGCAGTATATCACAGCGTTTCTTGCGGGTTCGAAGGCGCACTATGCGCCCAAGACGCAGGAGCGCTTCGAGGGGATCGCACGCCTGCACGTCATTCCAAAGCTCGGCGATGTTCCGCTTCAGAAGCTCAGCGCCAGCAACCTCAACGCGGCGTATGCGGAATGGGGAGCCGCTGAATACAGCGCGACGACGGTGCTGCATCATCACAGGTTCGTCCATATCGTCCTCGCCCAAGCCCTGCGGGAAAGTCGCGTTCAGCAGAACGTGGCCGCAGTCGCGCGAAAGCCGAAGCTCACGCGCAGGGAGATGCGATTCCTCAGCGACGAGGAGCTTGCGAAGCTGCTCGCCACAGCGTCCGGGACGCCTCTGGAAGCGATCGTGACGGTTGGCCTGGCCAGCGGTGCTCGCCTGGGCGAGCTATGCGGCGCAAAGTGGGATGACCTCGATGCTCGCCGCGGAACGCTGTCGATCCGACGCTCGCTCCAACAAACGAAGGCCGGGGTCAGCGAGAAGCCGCCCAAGAGCGGGAAGGCGCGCATCATCACGTTGCCCGAGAGTGCGAGTGAGGCCCTGCGACGGCACCGAATCGCTCAGGCTCGCCTCGGCCCCGGATATATCTTCGCGTACGACGACGCCGGCAACCCGTGGGCGCCGTACACGCTCTCCAAGCGATTCAGCGCTCTCGCGAGCGGTGCGGGGCTTCAAGGCGTCACGTTCCACACGATGCGGCACACGCACGCGAGCCAGCTCCTCGCCGCAGGAGTGCATCCGAAGGTCGTGCAGGAGCGTTTGGGGCATAGCACTATCGCGATCACGATGGACCTCTACTCCCACGTCTCCGAAGGGCTCCAGGCCGAGGCTGCGGTAAAGCTCGACGCGGTGCTGCGGCCGGTGCTCGCGAGCGTTTCAGGGAGCGGAGCGTAGGTGGAGGTGACCAAAAGGTGACCAAAAGACTTGCTCCGCGCGGCGTCGGAATACGGGGCGCGCGCAAACCCGCATCAAGTAAGGGGATCATTGACACGCGCCTTTAGCTCAGTCGGTAGAGCAGCGGACTTTTAATCCGTTGGTCCCGGGTTCGAGTCCCGGAGGGCGCAAAAAATTCCGTCGCGAACATCCGGCAGCGGCCTGCACCGCTAGCTCAATGGTAGAGCAGGTGACTCTTAATCACTTGGTTGGGGGTTCAAGTCCCTCGCGGTGCAAAGACCTTCGCCGAAAAGGCCCGTCAAATAAGGACTCTGACGGGTCTTTCGCTTTCTAGCGCAGAGGAGAGCGGGCGTCGTGGCCCCATTTGTAGCCCCATCTACGCACTCGTGCGCTGCGCGCGCGGAGGTCTCCCCGTTTTTACTCCGCGGCCTCTCTAGAAATGGCGGCGAACCGGAGGGCGACGGTGCTCACGGGGAACCGATCCTTTCCAGGTAAAAGAGGTGGGATCTGGCGATTCGCGGGCCATTGCGCGGAACCTGAGGCTCGATGCCAACGTTCCTCCTATGACAAGGAGATTTGCAACGGTGGTAAATTCAACGAGGCTCATTTCGATCCGGCGCGCTGTGACGGCGATGGCTGCGCTTGCGTCAATCGCGTTCCTCTGTGCACCTGCCCAAGCGCAGAACTATCCGTACGGCAATGGTTACGGATACGGCGGCGGCGGGAAAACGATCGCCGGCACGATCACGTGGTTCGATGGGAGATACTCGCTGCTCGTTCGCGACCAGCAAGGATACGTCGATCGCGTGGAGATGCATCAGGGCACGGTCATCAACCCCACGGGGCTCACGCTGCGCCCGGGAATGCGCGTTACGATTTACGGCTTCTCGTACGGGCAGGTTCTTGCCGCGAACGAGATCGACGCTGCGTTTGGATACCGTTACGGCCCGGGATACGGGTACGGTCGGGGATACTACCCGTACCGGAACGGCGACGACCGGCGGGACGACGACGATCGTGGGTGCTGCTCTGCTCCGGCCGCATGGAACCCACCGGGGTAGTTTCCTCGTTTCCCACGAAGGGTCAGGTGGAATTCCTATCATTATGATGATGAAAAGTGTCGCGACGCGCGGGGGCCTGACGTTCCTCGCCGGTGTGCTGGCGCTGTCGCTGAGCGGCATCGCGCAGGCGCAGCCCGCCGAGGGCACGCCGAGTTACGCCGTGCACCAGCAATCGATCGCAGGGACGATTCGGTCCCTCGACGGTCAATGGATCGTGTACGTCCGTGCACGGAACGGCGACCTGGACCGGGTGCAACTGCACCAGGGCACCATTATCACGCCGACCGGTCTGACGCTCGAGCCCGGGATGCAAGTAACGGTCTACGGCCATCCCGGCGACGGCGTGTTCGTGGCCGACGACATCGAGACGCCCTATCGCTACATCCCGAACCGGTATCCGGCATGGCAGTACCCATATCCGGGCTGGGGCTTCAACATGGGTTGGGGCTGGGGTTGGGGTGGCCGCGACTGGGACGACTGGTGCTGCCGCTAACCACGCAACCATAAGCGACTCAGCGAAAGAGAACGATTGCCGCGGCTCGCACCGCGGCAATCCTCTTTTCAGGCAGCGCGAGCAGGTGCACACGCCTCCGGCGCGCTATCTACACGCGTCGCCGGGCCGGCGGCGTCGGGGCAAGTGGCGGAACCGGCAGACGCGCTGGACTTAGAATCCAGTGGGGCAACCCGTCAGAGTTCGAGTCTCTGCTTGCCCAAAGGCGCACCGTGCGGAGCGAGAGGATATCGATAATTTCCAAGCGAGAGTTTCGGTTGACGTGCCTGAGGAGGTTCCGACCGACGAGCGAAGCATGGACGGCGAGAGCGAGGAGGCGGAGCAGTAGGAGCGAGCCAAGGACGGCGAGCGACGAACGTCTCCGAAGGTACGTCAGTCGAAACTTGAGCGATGCCTGCGGAAGTAGCTCAGTGGTAGAGCATCGCCTTGCCAAGGCGAGGGTCGCGAGTTCGAATCTCGTCTTCCGCTAAGAATACATGGGCTCCATAGGATGAACGCATCGACGCTGACGAGACTCGAGCCCACGCGGGTCGAGCTCGAGATCCCGCTTACCGCCGACGAGGTGGACGCCGCCCGGCAGCGAGCCTTCTCGCGGCTTTCGCGCAAGGTGAAGCTTCCGGGTTTCCGTCCAGGGAAGATTCCGCGTCGCCTCTTCGAGCAGACGTACGGCACGGACGCAATCGAGAGCGAAGCGCTCGACGACGTTGCTCCTGTCGCGTACGCACGGGCGATGCGCGAGCACGATCTCGATCCGGTCGACCGGCCGACGATCGAACTACTGCCCGAAGAAGAAGGGAAGCCGACGCGCCTCAAAGCGACGGTGGAAGTGCGACCGCGTATCGAGCTGGGAGAGTACAAGGGCGTGGCGGTCGAGGTTCCGCTGGTCGTCGTGACCGAGGCGGACGTCGAGGCCGCGGTGCAGGCCTTTGCTCGGGAGCGCGCTACGCTGGTGCCGGTCGAACGCCCGGCACGGCTGGGAGACGTCGTCACGATCGACTATGAGGGACGCATCGAGGGTGACGTCTTCGAGGGCGGGACGGCAGAGCGCCAAGAGGCAGAGCTCGTGGAGGAGCGATTCATCCCGGGATTCGCCCACGGGATTTCCGGCATGAGCAACGGCGAGACGAAGACCTTCGAAGTCAGTTTTCCCGCGGATTACGCGAAGACCGAGTATGCGGGTAAAGCGGCGAGCTTCACCGTGACGCTGCACGAGGTCAAAGAGATCGACGTCCCGGCGCTCGACGACGAGTTTGCGAAGAGCGTTTCGGAGTCGCAGAGCTTGGAAGACCTGCGCGTCGAGATACGCAAGCGCCTGGAGGCGGTCGCAGAGGGCCGACGGCGTCGTGCGATCGGCAACGCCGTCATGGAGCACCTTCTGGGCCGGCTCGAGATTCCGGTTCCGCAAGGTCTCGTCGAGCGGGAGGTGGAGTCCATGATTGCCGAGACCGCGCAGCGCGCTCGCCGCGCGGGGATCGGTTTCGATGAGTATCTCGCACGGATCGGCGCAACGGAGGAGACGTTGCGCGCGAAGTATCGCGAGGATGCGGCAACGCAGGTCAAGGGCACGCTGGTGCTCGAGGCGGTTGCTAAAGCCGAGGGTATCGAGGCCTCGCCCGCGGAGGTTCGCGAAGAGATCGAGGTGCTCGCGCAGCGGTACGACCAGTCTCCCCAGCGGATGCGCGAGGCTCTTGCCTCGAGCATGAGCTCCCTAAAAGAAGGGATCGTACGGAGCAAGACGCTTGACTTGCTCGTCGATCATGCGAAAGTAGGGGCACCACCCGGGGACAGCAGCGATGCGAAGGTCAAGATAGGTTAAAGATTGCGGCCTGTAGGGACCGACCCGGCAGGCGTATCGTCCGATAGAGCTTTTGGGGAGTATAGAAATCGCATGGGTCACCTGGTACCGATGGTCGTGGAGCAGACCGCTCGCGGTGAGCGCGCGTATGATATCTATTCGCGGCTGCTCAAGGACCGCATCATCTTCGTCGGGGGACCGCTCGACGATCATCTGTCGAGCCTGGTGATCGCGCAGTTGCTCTTTCTCGAAAAAGAAGACCCGGACAAAGACATCGACATGTACATCAACTCGCCGGGCGGCAGCGTCACCGCGGGTTTGGCGATCTTCGATGCCATGCGCTTCATCAAGCCCGACGTCGCGACGATTTGCATGGGCATGGCGGCCTCGATGGGATCGGTGCTCCTTACCGGCGGTCAGCGGGGCAAGCGCTATGCGCTTCCTCACTCGAAGATCCTCATTCATCAGCCCTGGGTCTCGCAGATCGGGGGACAAGCAACCGATGTGGAGATCGCGGCACGCGACCTCGTCGCGACGCGCCAGACGATCGCCAAAATCTACGAGTCGACCACCGGCAAGTCTCTGGACCAGATCCTGCGGGATATCGATCGCGACTACTACATGGCCGCGGACGAGGCCAAGACGTACGGGATAATCGACACTATCATCGAAAGTCGTGGGACACTGCCCAAACCGGCGTAGGCCGGCGGCGACGCGGGGGAGCAAATGTTTCGTTTCGGAGAAGACAAGGGTCAACTGAAGTGCAGCTTCTGCGGCAAATCGCAGGAGCAGGTGCGCAAGTTGATCGCCGGCCCGGGCGTGTACATCTGCGACGAATGTATCGAGCTCTGCAATGAGATCATCGAGGAAGAGCTCTACAAGAATGCCGACGAGAATCTCCGCCTTCGGAACATTCCGAAGCCCAAAGAGATCAACCACATTCTCAACCAATACGTAATCGGCCAGGATCGCGCGAAGAAGTCGCTGGCGGTTGCGGTGTACAACCACTACAAGCGCATCAATGCTGGCTCGACTGCGGACGATGTCGAGCTGCAGAAGTCGAACATTCTGCTCGTCGGACCGACCGGCTCGGGCAAGACATATCTGGCACAGACGCTCGCGAAGATCCTCGACGTGCCCCTTGCGATGGCCGACGCGACGTCCCTGACGGAAGCGGGGTACGTCGGCGAAGACGTCGAGAACATTCTGCTAAAGCTGATCCAAGCCGCGGACTATGACGTCAAGCGCGCCGAGAAAGGCATCGTCTACATCGACGAGATCGACAAAATCGCGCGCAAGAGTGAGAATCCGTCGATCACACGTGACGTCTCGGGTGAAGGCGTGCAGCAGGCGCTCCTCAAGATATTGGAAGGCACCACGGCAAACGTACCGCCGCAGGGCGGCCGCAAGCACCCGCACCAAGAGTTCATCCAAATCGACACGACCAACGTGCTCTTCATCTGCGGTGGTGCGTTCGACGGACTCGATCGCATTATCGAGGGGCGGGTTGCCGCCAACAACATGGGCTTCCGCGCACGGCAGGAAGGCAAGCGCGAGACGCGCGTCGGCAAGCTCCTTCAGCAGCTCATGCCCGAGGATCTTCTGCGCTACGGACTCATACCGGAGTTTATCGGCAGACTGCCAATCGTCGTAACGCTCGACGCGCTCGACGATCTCGCCCTACGCCGCATCCTGACGGAGCCGCGTAACGCCCTCGTCCGCCAGTTCCAAAAGATCATGAACATGGACGGCGTTGACTTGCAGTTCACGAAGGACGCGCTCGTCGCGATCGCCGCGAAGGCGCAGGGCCGCAAGACCGGCGCTCGCGGGCTTCGTTCGATTCTCGAAGAGGTGATGCTGGAAGTGATGTATGATCTGCCGTCGCTCGTCGGCGTGAAGAAATGCGTCGTCAACAAGGACGTCATCGAGAAGAAGGAGACGCCGACGCTCATCTATCAGGAGCAGCAAAAGAAGGAACCCGCGTAGCCGCGATCTCGCGCTGCTAGCGAACGGCCCTCCCCAGGGTCGCGTCTGTCTTGCGATGAACCGTAGGCGCGCAGTGAGCGCGTCGAATGCCAAGCCGTCGCGAACGACCCCGTACGACCCGAAAGCCGTCGAGGCACGGCTCTACGAGCGCTGGGAACAGCGCGGCTACTTTCACGAAGAAGCCGACCCGGCGCGCCCGCCATTTATCATCTGCATGCCGCCTCCGAACGTCACGGCACGCGCACACATCGGCCACGGCTCGACGTACACGCCGATGGACGCGCTCGTACGCTACCGCCGCATGTGCGGCGACAATGCCGACTGGCTTCCAGGTACGGATCACGCAGCGATCGCTACCGAAGCCGTGCTCGTGCGCGAGCTGGCACGCGAAGGGACGACGCGCGAGAATCTCGGACGCGAGAAGTACCTCGAGCGCGCGTGGGCGTGGGCGCGAGGGTGCGCCGGAGCGATCGAGCGTCAGTTTCGCGCACTTGGCTTCGGTCCGGATTGGGCGCGTTCGCGGTTCACAATGGACGAGGGGCTCTCAGTCGCCGTGCGGCGCGTCTTCGTCACGCTCTATCGCGACGGGTTGCTCTACCGCGGCAAACGACTCGTCAACTGGGATCCGGTCGCAAAGACGACGATCTCGGATGCCGAGGTGGAGCACGAAGAGCGCGACGCAACGTTGTGGCACGTGACGTATCCGGCGGCCGACGGTCCGGGAGGCATCACGGTCGCGACGACGCGCCCGGAGACGATGCTCGGCGACGTCGCGATCGCCGTGCACCCGGAGGACGCGCGCTATCGGGCGTGGATCGGTGCGAGCGTACTCGTTCCGCCGCTGCTCGTACGAAAAATCCCCGTCGTTGCCGATGCCGCAGTCGATCCGGCGTTCGGCAGCGGCGCGGTGAAGGTGACGCCTGGACACGACGTGACGGATTTCGAAATCGGCGAACGGCACGGCTTGCCGGTGCTCTCGATCATGGACTTGGAAGGTCGTATCACCGCAGCCGACGTCGACGTGGGCGCGTATGTGGGCCTCGATCGGACGCAGGCCCGCGCCCGCATCAGTGCCGACCTTCGTGAGGCGGGGCTCGTCGTAAAGGAAGAACCGTATCGCCACGCTATCGCCGTCTCAGAACGTACGGGAGCGGTTATCGAGCCACTCTTGCTCGAGCAATGGTTCGTGAAGGCGAAACCGCTTGCGAGGCCCGCGCTCGATGCGTATCGCGACGGGCGGGTCCGCTTCGTACCGGAACGCTATGGCCGCACGTACGAACAGTGGCTGGAGAACATCCGCGACTGGAACGTCTCGCGGCAAGTCTGGTGGGGTCATCAGCTCCCGGTGTGGTACACGCCCGACGGAGCGACGATCGTCGCCGAGTCCGAAGACGAAGCGCTTGCGCAGGCGCAGGAGCGGTATGGCACGCGTGAGCTGACGCGCGATCCCGATACGCTCGACACGTGGTTCTCGAGCGCTTTGTGGCCATTCTCGATTCTCGGCTGGCCGGAGAAGACGCTCGAGCTCGAGTGCTGGTATCCGTCGCAGACGCTCGTCACCGGTGGCGAGATCATCTTCCTCTGGGTCGCCCGCATGGTGATGCTCGGGCTCTACGTGATGGGTAAGGCACCGTTTCGCGACGTCTTCGTGACGCCGCTGGTCTTCGACGCGCAAGGGCGAAAGATGTCGAAATCGCTCGGCAACGCGATCGATCCGATGGAGCTGGTCGAGAAGTACGGGGCCGACGCGTTTCGCATGGGCGTCCTGCGCCAGCTGCGTGTCGAGGCGCAAGAAGTACGTTTCCAGGAGTCGCGATGCGAGGAGGCGCGTAACTTCAACAACAAGATTTGGAACGCCACGCGGTACGTGCTCTCGCTTCCGGAACGGCTTCCGAACGCGCTGACTCTACCCAAAATCGCCGCACTGACCCTTGCCGATCGTTGGATCCTCACGCGCCTGCACGACACGATTCTCGAGGTCGGCAGCTTGCTTGACGGCTACGACATCGGGAACGCCGCCGAGCGCATCTGGCATTTCATCTGGTATGAGTTCTGCGATTGGTATGTCGAGGCGACGAAGCTCGAAGAAGCAGGTGAGACGCGCGCCGCGGTTCTGACCTTCGTTTTGAACAATGCGATGCGTTTGCTGCACCCGCTCGCACCGTTTATCACCGAAGAGGTCTGGCTCGCCCTGCCTCACGATGGCGACACGATCATGACCGCAGCCTGGCCCGACCCGCTCGAGGTCCCAGTCGACCGAGAGGCTGCGGGCCGGATGGAGGCGCTGCGCGACGAGATCGTCCGCCTACGCAACGAACGCGCGAAAATAAGCGTCCCGCCCGGGGAAGTACTGGGAGCGAGGGGCGCCCCGGTGGGGATCGGCTCGTACGAGCGCGAGCTCTACGCGCGGCTAGCCGGGGTGCGCATCGAAGCCGGTGCCGCGGTGAGCGGGCGCGTCGAGATCGAGGCACCTGCGGGGCTCGTGCGCGAGCGCTACGAGAAGGAGCGGGCGCGCCTGCGCGCGGAGGTCGAGCGCGGCGAGAAGAAGCTTGGCAACGCGCAGTTCGTCGCACACGCGAAGGCCGACGTGGTGCAAAAGGAGCGAGAAAAATTGGAGCGATACCGCAGCGAGCTCGAGGACGTCGAGCGTGCGATGTCCGATATGTCTGAGAGCACGCCGTGAACGTCACAGAGCCGCGCAGGGTGCTCGTTGGAGCGCCGGAGATCGAGCGCACCATCTCCCGGCTCGCACGGCAAATCGCCGAGCCCGAAGAATCCCAAAGCGGGGTCGTCCTCCTGGGTGTGCGGCGAGGCGGAGAAGCGCTAGCCACGAGAATCGCAGCCGAGATCACGCGCGCGACGGGGCGTGCCCCCGCTCTCGGGTTCCTGAACATCAACCTGTACCGCGACGACCGCATCGTGCACGAGCTTCCCGAGTCGCAGATCCCCGTCGACATCGAGGGGCGCGTCGTGATCGTCGTCGACGACGTGCTGTACACCGGACGAACGATTCGCTCGGCGCTCGACGCCGTTACGGACCTCGGGCGCCCGGCAGCGATCCGTCTCTGTGTGCTCGTCGATCGTGGCCTGCGCGAACTGCCGATCCAACCCGATTACGTCGGACGGGTCATCGCGAGCGCGCGCACCGAGCGCGTCGACGTGCGGCTCGCTGCCGAGGCTTGCGCCGATGACGAGGTCACCGTTGCGGACGCGACGTAGCCTATTGGACCTCGACGACCTTGCGGCCGAGGAGTTCCACGAGATCTTCGCGCGCACCACGGCGTTCGAGCGCGGGAATATCGAGAAGCGCCTGCACGGCATTGCCTGCGTCAATCTTTTCTTCGAGCCGAGCACGCGCACGTTCACGTCTTTCAATCTGGCCGAGCTGCGCCTCGGCGCGGACGTCGTGAATCTGACGCCGCATGACTTGAGCTATTTGACCAAGGGCGAAAGCATCGAGGACACGATGCTCACGCTCGCGGCGATGGGCGTCGGCGTCATGGTCGTTCGTCATCCGGAAGACGGGTTTCCGGCAAAACTCGCGATGCAGTTCGACGGCCACGTGATCAATGCCGGTGACGGCACGCACGCGCACCCAACGCAGGCGTTGCTCGATCTGTATACGATGCTCGAGGAGTTTCACTCGTTGCGCGGACGAACGGTCGTCATCGTCGGCGACGTGCTGCACAGCCGCGTCGCGCACTCGCTGATTGCCGGCCTGCGCCGTCTCGAGGCGCAAACGATCCTTGTCGGACCCGAGGCCTTCGCGCCCGCGGAGTACGGGCGAGACGGCGTGCGCGTCGAACGGGACCTCGACGCGGTTCTCCCCCTCGCGGATGTCGTGCTCTTGCTGCGTATCCAACACGAGCGATTTACGTCGATGCCGATCTCGGACGAAGAGTACGTCGCGCGATACCGGCTCGACGCCGCACGTCTCGGCCGATTGCACGAGGCTGCAATCGTCATGCATCCGGGACCCTACAATCGCGGCGTGGAGCTCGACGAGAGCGTCTTGCGATTTCGCGGCTGGCGTTATTCGCAGCAGGTAATGCACGGCGTCGGGGTGCGAATGGCCGTGCTCGATCTCCTCGTGACCGGAACGTAGCCGCCGCGTGGTGATTCACGGCGGGCGCGTGGTCGATCCGGTGCAAGGAATCGACGCGCTTCGCGACGTGCGCACGAGCGACGTGGTCGTGGAGATCGGCGAGCACTTGCAGGCGGGCGACGGCGAAGCGGTGCTCGATGCGACCGGCACGATCGTTGCGCCGGGATTCATCGACATGCACGTCCACCTGCGGGAGCCCGGCAATCCCGAGAAAGAGACGCTCGAGAGTGGAACGGAAGCCGCGGTCCGCGGTGGTTTTACCGCGGTCGCGTGCATGCCGAATACCGTGCCCGCGTTGGACGACGCGAGCGTGCTTACGAATCTGCTCGCCGATGTCGCGGGGCGTGCGCGCTGCCGCGTGTATGCAATCGCCGCGCTCACGCGCGGGCGAGGGGGGGAAGAGCCGAGCGATTACGCTGCCCTAGCTCGAGCGGGTGCCGTCGCGTTCTCCGACGACGGCGACAGCGTCGCCGATGCACGGGTCTTGTACGGTGCGGCGGTCCGGGGCGCGGACGTCGGCGCCGTCTTCATCTCGCATTGTGAGGACGCCGCGCGCAAGACGTTCGACGCGCAGCTTGCCGAAAGCGCGATCGTCGCGCGCGATCTCCTGATCGCCTCCGCCACCGGCAAGGCATGGCACGTCGCGCACCTCTCGCTGAACGCTTCGGTGGAGCTCCTGCGCCTCGCGCGTTCCGCGGGAGCGAACGCCACCGCAGAGGTCACGCCGCACCACCTGTCGTGCACGCAGGAAGCTGCGCGCGAGCTCGGACCGGTGGGTGCCGTGAACCCGCCACTGCGATCGGAGCGCGACGCGCGAGCGTTGCGCGATGCCGTGCGCGACGGAACGATCGACGTGTTTGCGAGCGACCACGCGCCCCATACGCGAGAGCAGAAGCGCGCGGGAGCCCCGGGCTTCAGCGGCCTAGAAATCGCGATCGGGGCGTACGCCGCAGCGATTCCCGATCTATCTGTGCAGCGGTTCGTCTCGCTGCTGTCCTCGCATCCGGCACACGTGCTGGGCGTCCCGGGCGGAACGCTGCGCCCCGGCAGTCCGGCCGATCTCACCCTCTTTGCCGATCGGGAATGGCGGGTGGATTCGACGCGTTTTGCCTCGCTCGGCCGGGCGACGCCGTTCGACGGGGCCGTGCTCCCACGCAAAGCCGTTGCGACGATCGTGGGCGGCGAGGTGCGATATCGTGCCTAGGAGTCCTAGAGCCTCGCTCTTTCTTTTAGATGGAAGCCGTTTCGATGGCCAGGGTCTCGCGTATGAAGGCTTGGCGTTCGGCGAAGCTGTCTTCTACACGGGCATGACCGGCTATGAAGAGGCGCTCACCGACCCGTCGTACGCCGGACAGATTCTCACCTTTACCTATCCGATGATTGGAAACTACGGGATATCAGGGGAAGCCGCGCAGTATCCCCGCGCGTGCGTCGCCGGCGCCGTCATCAAGCGGATCGCGCGCCATCCATCGCACCACATGGCGCGCGGAACGCTCCCGTCGTGGCTCGATGACGAGCGCATCCCGACGCTCGTGGACGCCGATACGCGTGCCATCACGATCGCGTTGCGCGAGCACGGCACGATCTGGGCGGCGCTGGCGGTGGGCGACGAGGCGCTCGATAGCGCGGAAGCCGCACTGGCGCGGTTTGCACGCGATGCCACGACGCGCGATCTCGTCCCGAGCGTTGCTACGCCCGTGCAGCGCACCGAAGGTGTACCGAACGGTCCTCGCGTGACGCTCATCGACTGTGGGGTTAAGCGCGCTGTGTTGCGCGAGCTCGAAGCGCTCGGAGCCGAAGTGAGCGTCGTCCCGTACGACGCCGGAGAAGAATTGATCCTCGCAAACGATCCGGCTGCGATCTTCATCTCGCCGGGTCCAGGCGATCCGACCGATCTGTCGCAGACGATCGACACGCTACGCGCTCTCGTGGGCCGCAAGCCGCTTTTCGGCATCTGTCTCGGTCATCAGCTGCTCGCGCTTGCGTGCGGCGCGACGACCTACAAGCTGCCGTATGGACATCGCGGAGGAAATCAGCCCGTCAAGGACACGATTGCCGGCGAGGTGCTCATCACGGCGCACAATCACGGCTACGCGGTCGACGCGCAGACGCTGCCCGAGAGCCTCGAGGCGACGATGACAAACCTCAACGATGCCACGAACGAAGGGTTTCGCCACCGCCATCTTCCTGTTGCGGCCGTGCAGTTTCACCCCGAGGCGTCGCCCGGCCCGTCGGATGCGCGGCGAATATTCGCGCGCTGGTTCCACGACGCCGGAATACCACTCGTGGAGAAGGCGCATTAGCGGCGCCGCGATCGGACGAACGGCGAGTGCCGCGGTCCTTGCGGCCGTCGCGGCACTTGCGCCGGCAGCGGCGCAGAGTCTGCAGCGCGTCACGGTCACATCGTTCACCCTCACGAGCGACGTTCAGGCACCGCGCGTCGGCGTCCCCTTTCACATCATCGTGACGCTGCGCCTTCGGGAGCGTGTAAACGACGTACGCGATCTCCAGCTGCCGCTGCTCGCAGAACTTGAGCTGCTCGGCGACACGCGCAGCGTCACGGCAGCGCGCAACGGCACGCTGTACCGCGAGATCGTCACGGTTGCCGGCCACCAGGCGGGTGCCGTCACGATACCTCCTGCGACCTACGATGCCGTCGATGCGCGCGACGGCAGGGCAAAACAGTACGCGACCAACGCGCTCGCATTGCGCGTCATGGGCCCCGTCGTACGCAGGCGCGAGTGGGTAGTTCTGGCTTGGGTGCTCGTCTCGTTGGGCGTCGCGGCGATCGTGCTCGGTACTGCGCTGGCCGCGCTCGCGCACCGCTCCAAGGCGGTCGCGCCGCAGCCCGCTGCGCAAGCGGAGCTGCCGCAGCTGCCGGCGTCGCTGGGCGAAGCCCTGACGTTGCTGGAAAGAGATCCAGGGCGAATGGGGGCTTTCCGGGCGCGCGAGGTCGTACGGCGCATGGTCGACGCGCGTGACGGCGAAACGCTGACCGACGTGATGGATCGTGCGAGGCATCGACGTCCGGAGCTGCTGGAGATTCTTCCCGCGCTAGAACGCGCCACGTTCACCCACGACGGTGATCTGCCTGCTGCGGTCGCGCGCGCGCGCGATGCTCTTGCGCGGGCTGCGCGATGAACGGCAGACGCCCCAGCGACATCATCGATGCGCTCCATCAGACGATCGTCGGCCAGACGGCCGTCGTGGAGGCGCTGTTGCTCGGGCTACTCGCCGATGGCCACGTACTTCTCGAGGGTCCGCCGGGGCTCGCGAAGACGCTCGCGTGCCGATCGCTCGCGACGGCACTCGAGGGCGAGTTTCGGCGCGTGCAGTTCACGCCCGACCTGTTGCCGAGCGATATCGTCGGTACGCGCGTCTTCGACCAGCGCGAGAGCCGCTTCACGACGATGCTGGGTCCGATCTTCGCGAACGTCGTTCTCGCCGACGAGATCAACCGCGCGCCGGCCAAAGTGCAGTCGGCGCTGCTCGAGGGGATGCAGGAGCGGCAAGTTACGATTGGGCTGCAGAGTTTTCCCTTACCCGACCCGTTCATCGTGATGGCAACGATGAACCCGTTCGATACCGACGGGACGTACCAATTGCCGCTCGCCCAGATGGATCGCTTCTTGCTCCGCGCTGCCGTCTCGTATCCGAGCCGGGACGAAGAGCTGACGATTCTCGAGCGCTTCGCCGTCGAGAACACGCAACCGGTTCAGGCCGTGGCGGCAATGCCCGACGTGCTCGCGTGGCGCAGCGAGGCTCGCTCCGTCCACTTGGAGCAGAAGCTGAAGCGCTACATCGTCGACCTGGTCGCCGTGACCCGCGAGCCGCACGAGCTGATCGATCATGGAGCGTCGCCGCGCGCGACGCTCGCGATTGCGAATCTGGCACGCGCGAAAGCGCTGCTCGCCGGGCGTGATTATGCGATCCCCGACGACGTCCGCGCGGTCGCACCGCTCGCCCTGCATCATCGCATCGACTTCAGCTATCGTCTTGCAACGCAGGGCGCACGCGCGGAGGTGGTGATCCAAGCGCTGATCGCCGGAGTGCCTACGCCGTGATCGCGCGCTCGTCGCCTGCCGAGGCGATCCGGCGCGCGCTCTTGAACGGCAAACGGCGGCCGCGCATGCCGGGCGGCTCGCCGACGAGCCGCCGCGGCGACGGATACGAGTTCGTGGAGCTGCGCGAGTACGTAGCCGGTGACGACGTTCGCCGCATCGATTGGGCGGCGAGCGCGAGAACGGGCGAGTTGCAGACGCGGGTTATCCTCGAGGACGTTGCGCTGAGCCTTGCAGCGATCCTCGACGACTCGCCGTCGATGCAAGTGGGGCGGAACCGGGCACTCGTGGATGCCGGACGAGAGTCCGTGCGTACGTGGTACGATGCCGCCGCACCGGACGATCGCTGCGTGCGCATCGTCGGAGAGGTGATGCATCCCGCGGGACCGCAGCGCGGTGCCGCTTCGGCGGCCGCGGCCATGCGTGCGTCGGGGCCGTTCGACTTGGCGCAGAGTCTGCACGTCGCGCGCACAGCGTTGCGGCCGGGCGCTGCGCTTCTCGCCGTGTCGGATTGGTTCGATCTGGCGGATGACGCCGACGGATTGCTGCACGCTCTCGGACGGCGCTGCGACTGCACGATGCTCGTCGCGCGCGATCCCTGGTTTGACGGATTGCCGCTTTCCGGCATCGTGCGCTTGCGGGGAGCCGAGGGCGGCGTTCTGCGCGGGTTCATCGGCGCGCCGGAGCGAGCGCGTTTTGCCGCGGCGGTTCGGGAGCGTGAAGGCGCGTTACTCGAGCGCTTCGCAGGCGCCGGATGGCGCACGGGATTGCTGCACGAAGGCGACGGCGTTGCCTCGCTCGCGGCAGCATTCGGCGTAGGTTTCGCGAAAACGGGATGAGGCGCTCGTGACGTTCGCCCATCCGCTACGCTTTGCCGTTGCGCTCGCCGTCGTCGCGGTGCTGGCAATTCTTTACGGCGTACTGTCACACCGCAAGAGCGCGCAGGACCTGGCGTACTCGAGCCTGGCATTCTTCGCAGCCGGCGTCAAACCGCGGCTCTGGCTGCCGAGATTACTTCAGGCCGGCTGGGTCGTCGGGCTGGTTGCGCTCGCCGCTGCGCTGGGCGGCCCCCGCGTGATCGCGCCCGTCCCGGTGCGTGACGGGGCGGTCTTCATCTGCATCGATACCTCAGGTTCGATGGCCGCGCAGGACGTCGCGCCGACGCGTGCTGCGGCAGCGCTCGCGGCCGCCCGCGCCTTCATCGACGAATCGCCGCGCGGTACGCGGATCGGAGTGATCTCCTTTTCGAGCGGCGCGTCGCTGATTCAACCGCTGTCGGCAGATCACGCGCAGTTAAAGGCGTCGCTTGCGGCGGTTCCACCGCCGAACGGTGCGACGGCAATCGGAGACGCACTCCGGCTCGCGGCGAGCGCGCTTCCTGCGACGGGGCACCGCCTCGTCGTTCTCGTGACCGACGGCGTGAACAACACGGGCGTCGATCCGCAACAGGTCGCCGACTGGTTCGGCACGCAGCACATCGCCATCTACACGATCGGCATCGGAACATCCAATGGTGGCCTCATTCCCGGGAGTAGTGACGTCGCAACGATCGACGAAGGGGCGCTGCAGTCCTACGCACAAGTCAGCGGCGGCGCGTACGCCCGCGCTGAGAACGCGACGCAGCTGCGTAACGCGCTCGCGCGCCTTGGGCGCATCACTGCCCTCGAGGGGAAACGGGTCGATGCGACGCCGAGCTTCACGATCGCCGGCGTACTGCTCCTCATTGCGACCCTTCTCGCAGGCCTCGGTATCGGCAGGCTCTAGTAGGGGCAGACGATCGAGCGAGCGATCAGAGACGATCGGGCGCGTCTATGCTGGGAGTCCACAGCCGGCGCACGAGCACGAGGGCGACCGCCACGAGCGGGGCGGCGAGCATGATCCCGACGACACCCGCGCCGATTCCCAAGACGACTTGTGCGAGGAGCGTGAGGATCGGCGGCAGCTTGACGACCTGCCGCTCGACTACCGGCGAGATGATGAAGTCGTCCATGACGTGCACGAGGACGTACATGGCGGCCACTTGCAAAGCAGCGGCGGGACTCGCAACGAGCGCGAGGATGACCGCCGGCGCCGCGGCGACGAAAGCGCCGACGTTCGGCACGAAGGCGAGCATGCCGGCAAGGAAGCCGAGTGAGGCGGCTAACGGAACGTGCAAAAACGAGAGCCCAACCGTAACGAGGATTCCGGTTACGGCCATGGTGAGGAGCCGGGCGACGAGCCAGATGCGCAGCGTCCTGGCGGTTTCGGCGAGGACGGCGCGCAGACGCTCGCGATAGACGTTGGGAAAGAGTCGTACGAAACCGCGTCCGTAGAGCTCAGGTTCGAGCGCGCCCGCTATTCCCACGAAGATTACGATGAATACTGCCGCGACCGTGGCAAGCGCTCCCGAAATGATGCCCGTCGCTCCGGTCAGCAAATGGGCCGTGTCCGGCAGAACTCCGGAAAGGGCTGGGAGGTTTGCGGCGATCCACGAGCCGATCACCGTCTGTCTGAACTCGCCGGCGATGGTTCGTAACGCCGCAGGCAGCGTAGCGCGCAGCTGATCCAGCTGTTGCGCTGCAGCGTTGCCGAGAACGGCGAAGGAGAGCCCGAGCACGAGCGCAATGCCGAGCACCGCGAGCCAAACGCTCATGATCGTGGGGATCCTCAAGACCCGCGCGATTGCGTCGGCGATGGACCGAACGAGCAGCGCGAGCAACCCGCCTGCGAACACCAGCAAGAGTGTGTCGTGAAGGAACCAAATCGCCACGCCGAGGCATGCCGCCAAGACAACGAGCGCCGTTTGAGGCTTCACGTGGTGCCCGAGCCCTCCGCGCGCTTGAACGGCTCAAACCAAAGCGTGCAGAGTGCCGCGACCCCGAGCGATTCGAGGAAGTGCACCGGCGTCGGGGCTGCGACGCGGAAAGCGGCGGCGACCGGCGGAACGTACAACATGATGAGCATCATCACCACCGATCCGCCGAGAATCGGAAGCAATACAGGGTTGTTCTTCACGGGCTGCTTCCACACTGGTAGGTGCGTCGAGCGCTCCGTGAGCACGAGCAGCATCTGTCCGAAGAGCATCGTGGCCAGCGCCATTCCACGCGCGACATCGACGCCGTATCCGTGATGCAGATCGAAGAAGTAGACCGCGAGGCAGCCCACCGTGAGCGCGCACCCGAGCAACACCGGCCGAAGCCAGTCGCGTTGCCGGAGAAACCCTGCATGCGGGTCGCGTGGCGGCTCGGACATCAGCTCTGCGCGATCGCCGGCGTCGTTCTCGTAGACGAGCGCTGAGGTCGGGTGCACGATAAGCTCGAGCCATACGAGATGAATCGGCAGCAGCAAGAGTGGCGCACCGAAGAGCGGAATGACCACGGCCGATATGATCAATGGCGCGTGAAATGCGTTCAGATACCGGAAGGCGCGGCGTAGATTGCGGAAGATGCGCCGGCCTCCGGCGATCGCCGCAACGATGGTGGAGAAATCGTCGTCGAGCAGTATGAGATCGGCGGCTCCGCGAGCCACCTCCGTTCCGCGTTCACCCATTGCCACGCCGATGTCTGCTTCGCGGAGTGCAAGTGCGTCGTTCGTGCCGTCGCCCGTCATAGCAACGACGTCGCCACGTGCGTGGAACGCCTTCACGATGCGAAGTTTCTGCTCGGGCAAGATGCGCGCGAAGATGCGGGTTTGCGCGAGCGCTGCGACGAGCCCGTCGTCGGACATGTCGTCGAGCTGGGCGCCGGTTAGCGTCGATCCGGTGCGTAAGCCTAGCCCGCGTCCCGTCGCCTCCGCCGTGTCTGGGTGATCGCCGGTGATCATCACGACGGTGATGCCTGCGCGATCGCATGCCGCGATCGCCGCGGGGACTCCTTCGCGCACCGGGTCGCTCAGGGCCAGCAGTCCGAAGAACTGCAAATGCGATTCGTCGTCAGCGCGGCTTCGCCCGGCGGCGTCTCTGGACGCGCCCGCAACTGCAAGCACGCGCATCCCATCGCGGGCGAATCTCGCGTTTGCCTGTGCCACCTCGTCGCGCTGTTCGCGCGCGATATCGCAGAGGTCGAGAACATATTCGACGCCGCCCTTGGTCGCAACGCGAAGACCGGATTGAACGCTCCAAAGCTGGGTGACGCGGCGGTGCGATGGATCGAAAGGATAGCGCGTGACGAGACGGTCGGCACGTATGTCGACACGTCGGTCGCGCGCGAAGCGGAGCACGGCAATGTCGAGCGGGTCGAAGGGGTCGGGATCGCAGGCGAGCGTGGCGGCGAGAAGCAGCGAGGATGCGTCGACGCCCTGAGGCGTCCACGTTTCGGTCACCTCGAGCGTCCCGTACGTCAGGGTTCCCGTCTTGTCCACGCAAATTACGCTCGCGGAGCCGAGGGTCTCCACGCTCGCGAGCCGCCGCACGAGTGCGTGCTGCCGCGCGAGCCGCCACGCGCCCAGCGCGAGGTACAGCGTATAGACCATTGGAAGCTCTTCTGGAATCGCCGCCATCGCGAGGCTCACGCCGGCAATCAGGGCTGCGGGCCACAGCGAGCCTCGCCCGTGTTCGACGAAGATGACGACGGCGCAGAGCACGAGTACGGCAGCGCCCATTTGCCAAACCAGGCGGCGAATGACGCGCTCGATCGGCGTTGGGCCGACGTGCATTTGCGACATGAGCTTGCCGATGCGCCCGTACCTCGTTCGCGTACCCGTTTGCGTGACCAGCACGTCGCCGCGGCCACTGCGCAAGGCGGTTCCGGCGTAGACGCTCGCCGCAGGCGGTTCCTTCATCGTGGGATGCGATTCACCGGTGAGCGTCGACTCGTCAACCACCAGAACGCTCCCGTCGACGAGCGTTCCGTCCGCGACGAAGACGTCGCCTTCGCGAACGAGCATCACGTCGCCGGGTACGATCTCGCGTGCATCGATAATCTGCTCTTTGGCGCCGCGTATAACGCGCGCCCGAGGCGATGCGAGCCGCTTGAGCTCGGCCAACGCGCGCTCGGACCGCCGCTCGAGTACCGCAGTCACCAAGAAGATCGGCACGAGCGCGAACAGAGCGACCATTGCATCGAACCGATCCCCGAGGAAGAGGTAGGTGCCACCCGCAACGAGCAAGAGCACGACCATCGGATCCATGAAGAATCGAGCGACCCAAAGAAATCCCACCCGGTGCGATTCCGGCACGAGGACGTTCGGCCCGAATCGCGCAAGCCGCTCGCGAGCCTCTTGGTCCGACAGTGCGGCGTATGGCGTCCTTTCGGCGACGGCGCTCATGCAGGCCCAGTATTCCGCAAGAATATGACGATCCCGTGAAGGCGGGGACGCTCAGCGTCATGGTGATCGGGTCGGGGCCCATCGTCATCGGTCAAGCCGCCGAGTTCGACTACGCCGGCGTCCAGGCGTGCCGGGCGCTGCGCGAGCAAGGGCACCGCGTCGTCCTCGTCAACTCGAATCCGGCTACCATCATGACCGATCCGGAGATCGCGGATGCAGTGTACCTCGAGCCGCTGACGGTTGATTCGGTTGCCGCCATCGTCGCGCGCGAGCGTCCCGATGCGCTGTTGCCGACGCTCGGCGGACAGACCGGATTGAACCTCGCCGTCGAGTTGCACGAGGCCGGCGTGCTCGAGCGCTACGGCGTCGAGGTGCTAGGTACGCCGATCGACGCGATCCGTCTGGCGGAAGACCGCGAACGCTTCAAGACGAAGATGATCGAGATCGGCGAGCCCGTTCCCGAGAGCCGCATCGTGACGCAAATCGACGACGGCATGGCGTTCGCACGCGAGAACGGGTATCCTCTGGTCGTGCGGCCGGCATACACGCTCGCCGGCACCGGCGGCGGCATCGCGTACGACGACGTTGCGCTGCGCGAGATCCTGCGCGCCGGCTTGGACGCGAGCCTCATCGGACAAGTCTTGCTCGAGAGCTCTCTGCTCGGCTGGAAAGAGATCGAGTACGAGATCCTGCGAGACGCCGCAGACAACTGCATCGTCGTCTGCAACATGGAGAATCTCGATCCGGTCGGCGTGCACACCGGCGATTCGATCGTCGTGGCGCCGTCGCAAACGCTCTCCGACGTCGAGTACCAGATGCTGCGGTCCGCGAGCTTGAACGTCATCCGGGCGCTGGGCGTTCAGGGCGGCTGCAACATCCAGTTCGCGCTCCATCCAGATCGCAGCGAGTACGCGATCATCGAGGTGAACCCGCGACTCTCTCGCAGCTCGGCGTTGGCGTCGAAAGCGACGGGGTATCCGATTGCAAAGATCGCTACGCGCATCGCGCTCGGCCAGCTGCTCGACGAAATCGAAAATCCCATAACCGGGATCACGAAGGCCGCGTACGAGCCTGCACTCGATTACGTCGTCGTCAAGATTCCACGCTGGCCTTTCGACAAGTTTCCACTTGCCGACACGCAGCTTGGGACGCAGATGAAATCGACCGGGGAGGCGATGGGCATTGGGCGCACGTTTCGCGCTGCGCTCGTGAAGGCCGTACGTGGCCTAGACCTCGGCTACGAAGGACTTCACGGCACGCCTTTGGCTGAATGGAGCGACGGGGAGCTGGAACGCGTCGTCGAGCACCCCTCGCACGAACGGCTCCTGGCGATTTGCGAGTTGCTGCGCAGAGCGCACGATGCGGGCGGCGTCGAGCGCGCGATCGAGCGGATTCACGGGGCCAGCGCCATCGACCGCTTCTGGCTGTACGAAATCGCGGAGATCGTTGCAGAGGGCGAAGACGGGTGGAATCCGCGGGATGCGGCATTCCGCATGGTCGATACCACTGCCGGCGAGTTTCCCGCGAAGTCGCCCTACTATTACCTCTCACCCGGCGAAGCTGACGAGCTGCGTGGGCGCATGTCCGGTCGCCAGGAGGAAGCGGTCGTGGTCGTGGGAAGCGGGCCGATCCGTATCGGGCAGGGCATAGAGTTCGATTACAGCTGCGTGCACGCTGCGTGGGCGCTGCGCGCCGCCGGGCGCCGCGCGGTCGTCGTGAACAACAATCCCGAGACGGTCTCGACCGATTTCGACATCTCGGACGTGCTCGTCTTCGAGCCCCCGGGCGCAGACGAAGTCGAGGCTGCGTATCGTGCAACGCGCGCTCGCGGCGTCATGCTCGCCTTCGGTGGTCAAACCGCGATTAACTTAGCCGCAGAGCTCTCGCGGCGTGGCGTGCGCATCGTCGGTAGCGACCGCGCGAGCGTGGATATGGCGGAGGACCGCGAGCAATTCGATGCCGCGCTCGCCCGCCTGGACGTCGCGCGGCCCAAGGGGAGAGCGGCGCGGAGCTTCCGGGAGGCGCGCGCGATCGCGCGCGAGCTTGGATTCCCGGTGTTGGTGCGACCCTCGTTCGTGCTTGGCGGACGCGCGATGGAGATCGTCTATAACGAAGCGCAGCTCGCCTCGTACGCAGAGTCGGCGCCGGCGATCCGACCCGAAGCCCCGCTCTTGGTCGATCGTTATCTGGCCGGACTGGAGCTCGAAGTCGACGCGGTTTTTGACGGGAGAGACGTCTTGGTTCCCGGCATCTTCGAGCACATCGAACGCGCCGGCGTCCACTCGGGCGATTCGATCGCGGTCTACCCGCCGCAGCGCCTCGACGCGGCGCAGCAAGCGCGCGTCGTGGAGGTGACTGCGGCGATCGCCCGCGAGCTGCGTACCGAAGGGCTCATCAACATCCAGTTTGTCTTGCACGAGGACGAGCTCTTTATCATCGAAGCGAACCCACGGGCGAGCCGCACGGTACCGATCATCCAGAAGGCGACGGGCGTCAACATCGTCGCGGCGGCTACGCGCGTCGCGCTCGGCGAGCGGTTGCGGGACATGCCGTACGGAACCGGCCTCACGCCGGCGCCGCCGTACGTGGTGGTGAAGGTACCGGTCTTTTCGTTTTCAAAGATGCGCGGCGTCGAGACGATGCTCGGGCCGGAGATGAAGTCGACCGGCGAGGTCCTCGGCATCGACGCAACGTTCGCCGGTGCGTTACGCAAAGGGTTCGTTGCGGCCGGAATCCGGCTCCCGAGCGAAGGCGGACGAATTCTCGTTTCGATCTCCGACGAAGAGAAGCAAGCGGCCGTTTCGGTGCTGCGGCGTTACGCACAGCTCGGGCACCGTCTCGTTGCGACGCAGGGCACTGCCGACGTGCTCGAAGGCGCCGGTATTGCGTGCGAGCGGACCAACAAGATCGCCGACGGGTCGCCGCACGTCCTCGACGTTCTTGCGGCGCGCGAAGTCGATTTGGTCATCAACGACGCGAAGGGCCCACGAGAGATCTCGGACGACTACAAGATTCGCCGGGCTGCAGTCGAAGCGAGTATCGCGTGTTTGAGCAGTCTGGACACGGCGCGCGCCCTCGTGGAGGCGCTGAACGGCACGCCGGGGCCGCCGCAGAGTCTCCAAGAGTACCGCGCGGCGAGCCGGCGGTCTTCGTTCTCGGTGGGAACAGCAGCACGCTCGCCTTCGTGAACAGCTTTCGGCCCGAGGGCGGTGCGATCACCGCGCGGCTCGTGCCGGTTGCCTGGACTCCGGCGGGCGTCGTCGTCGGCGATGCCTGGCAGAACGTCGGCATCGCGCTGGCCGGGGTCATCGATTGGGCGGACCGCACGTTTGCGCCCGAGGACGAGCGCGCCTTCATCGCTCCCGTGCGCGACATCGAGCTGCTCGCACGCGTCGAATGGTCTGCGCCGCCTCCAGAGCGCCTCGACGAAGACGCCGTCTTGAACATCGAGGATCTCCCCGACGAGGTGGCCGAGGGCCTCGCGCATCCCTCGGCCGCAATCGTGCAATGCGCGGCGTGTCGCCGGCTCTGCGTTCGTGACGACTTCATCTGGAAAGAGCGGCACCTGTGCGCCTGGGACTATCACACGCAGGTCTTCGGTAAGCGGGGGCCATGGCGACAAGGCCCGTACGAGCCGCACCATTTCGAGACGCTTGCTCGATGCGCGTACGTCGCACCGCAGCTGCTTGCCGAGCTCGGCGTTGAGGTCGTCCTCGCGCTCGACGGCACGGACGAAGGGACGTCGCGGCAGCTCGTGACTCTTTTGATGGAGCACGACGGCGCGCGTGCGCACCTTGCGGTGCGCACGGAAGCAGAAGGGCTGCGCGTTCTTCGGGAGATCGGAGAGCCCGCGCAGTGATCAACGGCACCATCCGCCGGCTTGTCCTGCTCATGGGCGTGCTCTTCGTCGTCCTCGCTGCGCGCTTGTGGTACGTACAGATCGACCAAGGACCTGCGATCTCGTCGCACCCGTCGAATCCGCGGCACGGGGCGTTGCAAGCCGGGCGCGGCCGCGTCCTGGCGACGAATGGGACGGTTCTCGCGTACTCGCAAGGCGACCGGCGGAGCTACCCGTTCGGGGCGTCGCTCGCACAGTCGATCGGGTACGTGTCGGCTCGCTACGGGACGAGCGGCATCGAGCAAGCCTACGACGCGGCACTGAGCCCTCCCGACGTCTCCGGCGATCCGGTCGGCCAAATCGAAGAGATTCGCGCGGCGATGCAGGGCCGTTCCGTCACGCCGCAAGGCGACGACATCGTTACGACGATCGTGCCGTCGATCCAACAAGAGCTTTTCGCACGGCTCTCGCGCTACCCGCGCGCCGCGGGCGTGGTGCTCGATCCTCGTTCGGGCGCCGTACTCGCGATCGCTTCCGTTCCAAGCTTCGATCCCGCGGCGATCGACGCAGCCTTCTCGCACCTCTCCACCGATCCGTCGAGTCCGCTGCTCGACCGCGCGACGCAGGGGCTCTACCCGCCCGGATCGACGTTCAAGTTGTTTACTGCATCGGCTGCGCTCGATAGCGGGACGGTCACTCCGGATACGCGCTTCGAGGATCCCGGATACCTTGTGATCGGGAACGCAACCCTTCACGACAACGAGGGCGAGGCCACCGGGAACCAAGACGTGACGACGGCCTTTGCGCTCTCGAGCAACGTCGACTTCGCGCAGATCACGCTAAAGGTGGGCCTCGATACCTTCTACGAGTATTTGGATCGCTTCGGCATCGGGAGTTCGCTCGACTTTCAACTCTCCGCGTTGCCCAGCAGCGTGCCTCCAAAAAACGAGGTGAGCGCCGGGGAGCTCGCGCAGATGGGATTCGGTCAGGGTGCACTGCTCGTGACGCCCTTGCAAATAGCGCTCATCGCCGCAACCATCGCAAATAACGGAGACGAGCCGCGGCCGTTCATCGTGCGGCAGATTCGGCGCGGCGACAGCGTGGTCAGCGTCATTCCGAGCGGAACGCTTGCCTCGCCGATCTCGGCGGAAACAGCATCCGAAGTGACGAAGATGATGGTTGCCGTGGTCGAGCGTGGAACGGGCACCGTCGCGAGTCTTCCCAACGTCGTCGTTGCTGGCAAGACCGGAACGGCAACCAATCCGCACGGGGTCGCGCATTCATGGTTCGTGTGCTTCGCTCCGGCCGACGCTCCGCGCGCGGTCGTTGCGATTCTCGTGGAGAACGCCGGCTACGGTGCGACGGTGGCAGCGCCGATCGCTCGCGACGTGCTCGAGACGGCATTAGAGAACACCTCGGCGGCGGGAACGTGATCGAGCAACGTACCTTCAACAATCGGTACCGCCTCGACCATGCCTTAGGCGAAGGGGGAATGGCGCGCGTCTATCTTGGGATCGACACGCTGCTGCGCCGTCGCGTAGCGATCAAGGTCCTGCGGGAGCAGTACGCGGCCGACGCGGAGTTCGTCCGGAGATTCTATCAGGAGGCCGAGTCTGCCGCGAAGCTTTCGCACCCGAACATCGTCAACACGTACGACGTCGGGCGAGAGGGCGATCTCTATTACATCGTCATGGAGCTGGTCGACGGCGCGTCGCTGGCCGAGATATTGGCCGCCGACGGGAAGCTTCCCGAGCCGGTGGCGATCGACTATACCGTACAAATCTGCACCGGTCTCGCCTACGCCCATCGCCAGGGACTGCTCCACCGCGACATCAAGCCAGCGAACATCCTCGTAACGAAAGACGATGTCGTCAAGCTCTCCGACTTCGGCATCGCGCGCGCGATCTCGCAGCATACGATGGCGTTGACGACGCCCGGCCTCGTCATGGGCAGCATCTTCTATGTTTCGCCCGAACAGGCGCAGGGGCACGAGCTCGGCGCGGGATCCGATCTTTATAGCGTTGGCGTGGTGCTCTATCAAATGGTGACGGGATCGCTACCGTACACGGGTGATTCACCGGTGGCGGTCGCCTTGAAACACATCTCGGATCCCGTTCCGACGATCGATGCGGAGAAGCACGGTGTGAGCCCGGCCCTCGCCGCGATCGTCAACAGGCTGCTGCAAAAGGCCCCACAGCACCGCTTCGGATCCGCGAGCGAGGTCGCATCTGCCCTGCGCGAAGCGCGCGAACGGCCAAGCATCGCTGCGTACCGCATCGAGGACGACGCGCCGGGGCGCGGGTCGGGGCTCGATCTGCCGCCGCGGCGCTCGAAGATGCCCGACCGCTCGTTCGCCTATGAGGAGGAGCGCCGCCGGTCGACGGGTGCGAATGCTGCGATCCTCGTCGTCGCGCTCGCCGCGGCGACGGCGATAGGGTTTTGGATCTTCGGCCGGCCGCTCCCGGATTTTGGGGCGACGATCAGCGTTGGGAGCTACGTTGGAGAGACGGACGCGCAGGCCGTGCAGGACATCGCGAACGCCCATCTTTCGACGAAACTCTTCCATAGCAGCAGCAATACGGTTCCGCTCGCGCACGTCATCAGGCAGAATCCCGTCCCGGGGACGAAGGTCGCGAGAAACTCGACGATCGAGCTATTCATTAGCAACGGCTTACCGACGCTCGGGCTGCGCGACGTTCGCGGATTCTCGTCACGAGACGCCCAACGCATCCTGCAGGACGACAAGTTCCGCGTACGGATCGTGCAGCGCTACGATAACTCCACGAAGGACAGCGTCGTCGACGAGCGTCCGGCTCCCGGGGCGCGCGTGCGGGAAGGCAGCACGATTACGCTCATCGTTTCGCAGGGTCCTCAGCCGATGCTCATCCCGAACTTCGTGGGGATGCCCCTCGATCGCGCGGAGGCCGTCGCCGAGCACATGGGGGTGACCTTGGATGCCGGCCAGCAGGTTGCGATCCCGGGCGAACAGCCCAACACCGTTGTGTCACAGGATCCGGCACCCGGTCAGCAGATCGCCCGCGGCGCCGTCGTTCACGTTGCGGTGAACATGTTCTCGCTGAGCGCGCCCCAGCAGGGCGCAGGAGAGACCGTCGTGCCGCCCGTTGTCGGGAAAGACTACGCGGACGCGATCGCAGAGCTCCAGCAAGCCGGCTTCGCGGTATCCGTGCAGTTTTCGGTCCAACCGACGGGCAACGGCATGGTCATCGGCGAGCAGCCGGAGGGAGGCGCGCAGACGCCGTCCGGCTCGCGCGTCGCGATCACCCTCTCGGTTCCCGGCGAGGTGCCCGATACCGACGGATTGTCGATCCAGCAGGCGCGCGCCGCGCTCGAGGCAGCCGGCTATTCGGTCTCGTCGCTGCGCTACACGGCAGACGAAGGTGCTGGCGGACGCGTCATCGGCACGGACCCGATCGCCGGAACGACGCTCTCTCCTGGGTCGAGCGTGGTGCTCGTCGTCAACAGCTCATGAGGATATTGGGCATCGATCCGGCGTTGCGGGTTACGGGGTACGGCGTGATCGACGGCAACGGCACGCGCGTACGGCTGATCGAAGCGGGTGTCGTCTCGCCCAAAATCGGCGCGCTCGAGCTTCGGCTGCAGCAGCTGTACGCTGCAATGGTCGAGATCATCAGTCAGACGCGTCCGAACGTCGTGGTCATCGAGGAGCTCTACACGACGTACAAGAGTCCCGGAACGGCGATTCTCATGGGTCACGCGCGCGGCGTCCTCGCGCTTGCAAGCGCTCAAGCCGGCATTCCCGTGCACACGATCGGTCACGCACACGTGAAACGAGCGCTCGTGGGTTCGGGAAGTGCGCGAAAGGAACAAGTCGGCGCAATGGTGGCGCGTATGCTCGGTCTGCGCAGCGCTCCGAGCCCGCACGACGTCTCTGACGCCTTGGCGCTCGCATTGGCGTTTCACCACCGAGCCGGCCGAGTCGTCCCAGCGCGGGCGGCGAAGGCCTAGGCAAGCGTGTTCTCGCGCATCGAAGGCGTACTCGTCGAGCGGCGGCCGGAATCTGCCGTGGTCGACGTGTCGGGACTCGGGTACGAGATCCTCTTGCCGCCCTGCGTCGCGGAGAAGGTCCCGTCGACTCCCGGAGAGCCGGTCGCACTCGAGATCTACGCGGTGCTGAACATCGACGGCAATAGCGGGCGCTTCACGTATTATGGCTTTCACAACGTCGTCGAGCGTGCGTTCTTCGAGGCGCTCTTGAGCGTGGCGTCGATTGGGCCGCGCTCGGCGGCGCGCGCGTTCTCGCAGCCGATGTCGGCGATCGCGCGCGCGATCGATCGCGGCGATCACGCATTCTTGAAGTCTTTGCCGGGAATCGGCCAGCAGAAAGCCCGCGACATCGTCGCAAAACTGCAAGGAAAGGTCGCACGTTTTCTCCTCATTCAGGACGCGCCCGCGCCCGCACGGGAGATCGAACGCGGGCTGCCGGAGTTCGCGCAAGAAGCACTCGCGGTGCTGCTGCAACTCGAGTATCGCCGTCTCGAGGCCGAAACGATGATTCGCGAGACGCTCGCGGCGGTTCCCGGCGTGGGAGACGCCGAGGCACTGCTCGCGGAGATCTATCGCCGGCGCACGAGCCGCGCGCTCAAGAACGTGCCCGCATGAGCGACCCGCGCAAACGTCTCTTGGGGCCGCACGGCGACGATCGCGCAGTCGACGCGCACGAGACGCTCGAGGAGGAGCTGTATACGGCGAGCCTCCGACCGCGAACGTTCGCGGAGTACGTCGGCCAGGATCAGGTGGTCGAGAACCTGCACATCGCTATCCACGCCGCGCAGCGGCGAAACGAGCCGCTCGAGCACGTACTCTTCTACGGCCCCCCCGGTCTGGGCAAGACGACGCTCGCGGGACTCATCGCGCGCGAGATGGGCGCAAACTTTCGCCCGACCAGCGGCCCGACGCTCGAGAAACCGAAGGATCTCGTCGGTATCCTGACGTCGCTCGAGGAAGGCGACGTGCTCTTCATCGACGAGGTACACCGTCTGGGCAGCGTAGTCGAAGAGTTTCTCTATCCGGCGATGGAAGAGTTTCAGATCGACTTTCTCGTCGACCGTGGCGCGTACGCGAAGACGTTGAAGCTGCCGCTGAAGCGCTTCACGCTCGTCGGCGCGACCACGCGCGCGGGCATGCTCTCTGCGCCGTTGCGCGAGCGCTTCGGGATCGTGCAGCATCTGGATTACTACGCAGTCGACGCACTGGAGCGCATCGTCAAACGCTCGGCGGGGATGCTCGGCGTCCCGATCGACGACGCCGGCGCGCTTGCAATCGCATCGCGCAGCCGCGGCACGCCGCGTATCGCGAATCGGCTCTTGCGGCGCGTGCGCGACTACGCTGAGGTCAAGGCGCAAGGCGCGATCACGCGTACGGTCGCGACCGAGGCGCTCGAGCGTGAGGGCGTCGACGAAGCCGGCCTGGATCGCCTCGACCGCGCGTTCTTGCGCACGATCGTCGAACAGTATCAAGGCGGGCCTGTCGGGATCGCATCGATTGCCGCAACGCTAAGCGAGGACGCGGAGACGCTCGAGGACGTCGTCGAACCGTATCTCCTGAAGGAGCACTACGTTCGCCGGACGGCGAGCGGCCGAAAGGCCACGGCGCAGGCGTATCGCCATCTCGGCGTCGAGCCGCCACGCTCGGCACAGGCCGAGCTCTTCACGTGAAGCGCCGGAGCTTTGTCGCGGCGTCGGCTGCGGCCGTAGCGTGCGCCCCGCTGCTCGGCGCCGTAAGCGGCCAACCGCCATCGCTGCGGGTGCTGCTGGGCGAAGGTTCGCCTCGGCCGGTTCCGAGCGGGGGCTTCGAGTTCGGAGGCCGGCTGTATCGCGGCAGTTTTTCCCGCGCACCCGACGGTCGCGTCATCAATCTCGTTGCGCTCGAGGAGTATCTCTACAGTGTGGTTCCGCGTGAAATGCCCTCGTCGTGGCCCGTTGCCGCACTGCAGATCCAGGCGATTTGCGCGCGAACGTTCGTCTTGCGGCATGCACACCCGCAGCGTCCGTTCGACGTCGTGCCGTCGGACCTGGATCAAGTCTACGAGGGAACGGCTACGGAGTCGCCGGCGGGCCGGCAAGCGGTGGACGCAACGACCGGAACGATTCTTCGTTACGGCAACGTCTACGCCGACATTGCCTATTCATCGTGCTGCGGCGGGCACACGGAGTCGGCTTCCGATGCCTGGGGGGGCGCGCCCGTGCCGTATCTCGCGGGCGTCGTATGCCCGTACTGCATGGCCTCTCCCGACTACCGCTGGTCGCGGGACATCGCCTTCGCCGCGATCGCGCGCGCGACGGCGCGGCAGTTGAGCGGAATGGGGCAGTTGCGCGACGTGCGCCTCGGCACGCGCGATGCAAGCGGTCGCGCGCGCTACATCGAGTTGATTACCAACCGTGCGACTGCGGCCGTGCAGGGGAGCGATTTTCGGCTGACCGTGGGACCGCGGGTCATGCCAAGCCTGCTGATCCTCACGCTTTCCGTGCAGGCGGCTGAAGGAGCGCTCACCGGGCCGCTACTGCACCTCGAGGGGGCAGGCAACGGCCACGGCGTCGGGCTGTGCCAATGGGGCGCGCGCGGAATGGCGCTCAGGAACGCGACGGCCGCGACCATCGCCGGCTTCTACTTTCCAGGCACCACGCCCGACACATGGACGAACGTCTCGCCGCCTGCTACGCGTACGACCTCCCTCCGGCACTGATCGCGCAAGAGCCGGCGGCGCGGCGCGAGGACGCCCGTCTGCTGGTCGTACGCGACGATGCGTTAGAGGACCGTACGGTAGCAGAGCTTCCCAGGCTCTTGCGTCCTGGCGATTTGGTCGTCCTCAACGAGACACGCGTGCTCGCGGCGCGTCTGTACGCGCGGCGCCGGAGCGGCGGGCGCGTCGAGATTCTGCTCCTGCATCCCGCCGGCGGCAGCATGCGATACGATCCGAATGCGGCGTCATGGATCGCGTTGCTCCGGCCGGCGAAGCGCGTTGGCGAAGGCGAGCGGCTCGAGCTCGTGTCTCGTGGAGGCGACGGCGCTGGGGCGGCAGTGGTCGTTGCCGCTCTGGAGCATGGTGCGCGCGAGCTGCGCTTCGAGCTCGACATGCCCTTCGAGGAGATGCTCGGGCGCGTGGGCCGGTTGGCGCTGCCTCCGTACATTCATAATGAATCCGACGACGCGCAAGAGCGGTACCAAACCGTTTTCGCGCGCGTTCCGGGAAGCGTGGCGGCGCCGACGGCGTCGTTACACGTCACCGACCGGCTCCTCGCCGCGCTCGCGGCACACGGCGTCGAGATCGTAAAGCTTGCGCTGGACGTCGGTTTAGGGACGTTTCGTCCGATGCAGACGCAGCGCATCGACGAGCACGTCATGCACGCCGAGCGATACGCGATTTCGCCGCAGAGCGTGCAAGCGATCGAACGCGCGCGTTCGACCGGCCGGCGGGTCGTTGCGATCGGAACGACCGTCGTGCGCGCACTGGAAGGGAACGTCGGCGAGCACGGCGCTCTGTGCGCCGGCGAGTTCGAGACGGCGCTCTTTATCACGCCCGGCTTTCGCTTTCGCGTCGTGGACGCGATGATGACCAACTTTCATCTGCCGCGCTCGACGTTGCTCGTGATGGTGAGCGCGTTTGCCGGTAGAGAGCGCATTCTGCGCGCCTATCGCGCTGCAATCGAGCGCGGCTACCGGTTCTTTTCGTTTGGAGATGCGATGCTACTCGAGCGCGAAAGGAGCGCACGATGAGATACGTTGCCTACGATGCAAATGGTGGCCCGGACGTGCTCCATGTCGCGCAGACGGATGCGCCGCAGCCGCGCGAGGGCGAGGTGCAGATCGCGGTCGAAGCGGCGGGGGTCTCGCGCGCGGATGTCCTGCAGCGCAAGGGGCTCTATCCGCCGCCCGCCGGTGCGTCGCACATTCTCGGCCTCGACGTTGCCGGGAACATCGCTGCGCTGGGCGCGGGCGTGACCTCATGGAGCGTCGGGGCTCGTGTCTGCGCGTTGGTAAGCGGGGGCGGTTACGCGGAGTACGTCTGCACGCCCGCAGGTCAGGTCTTGCCGGTTCCCGATCGCTGGAACGCGATCGAGGCCGCGACCCTTCCGGAGAACGGTTTCACCGTTTTCGACAACATGGTCTCGCGCGCGCGCCTCCAGGCGGGCGAGACCGTACTGGTTCACGGCGGCACGAGCGGAATCGGATCGACGGCGATCATGTTTGCGCGGGCGCTCGGCGCGGGCGCGATCGCCACCGCGGGAGGCGCGCAGAAGTGCGAGGCCTGCACGCGGATCGGCGCCGTCGCCGCAATCGACTACCGAACGCAGGACTTCGTGACGGAGGCTCTTGCGCTGACGGATGGGGTCGGCGTGAACGTCGTCGTCGACATCGTTTGCGGCCCGTACGTTCCACGTGATATCGCGGCGCTCGCACTCGACGGGCGCATCGCGTGCATCGCAACGCAAGGCGGAGCCACGGCCGAGCTCGACGTGGCGGCGCTCATGCGCAAGCGCGGCACGATCTTCGGTACGTCGTTGCGTCCGCGAACGCTGCAGGAGAAGAAGGCAATCGCCGACGGGCTGCACGAGCGCATCTGGCCGCTGCTTCCCGCGCGCGACGTGATTCGGCCGCTCGTGGACCGCGTCTACACGTTCGAGGAAGCGGCGGAGGCCCACCAACGGATGGAGGCCTCCGCGCACGTCGGGAAGATCGTACTCGTTCCCTAGGAGCCTCTAGTGGTAGATCGTAGCCGACGGATCTTGGAAGAGCGCGTGCGGGCCAGTTGCCATGAAGAAGAGCATCGGGATCGAAAGCACCGTGTTCACGCGAGAGGCGAGAAAAGCGGTACGGCGCGCCTTGGCCTTCTCGGCGTCGGTCGCGGGAACGATGCCCAGGATCTTTTTTTGGTTCGGCCAGATGACGGCCCATACGTTCAGGAACATGATGGTCCCCAGCCACGCGCCGATGCCGATTGCCGTGAAGGCACCATGCTGCCCCCATTGCCAGAAGGCGAACGCACCGGTGAAGCCGTTAACGCCTTGCGCGTTGACGGTACTGAGCAGGCCGCAGCCGGCGATCCATGTGACGAGCGCGGACCAGCGGAACCACCAGAGAGCACGCGGCATGACGTACTTTCCGATCGGTGCGGCTTCACCCGCCGCCGTCGCCTCTTTCACGGCGTCGACGTTGACGAAGTTGAAGTAGTAGAGCAGACCGATCCACATGACTCCTGCGAGGAGATGGATCCAGCGCAGAATCGGCTCGAGCCACATCACGAGACTCCTACGGGCATGATCGCCCGGGCCACGAAGTAGAGTATGATGGTGAGGACGACGCCGGTAACGACGGTTCCCCAGAGCGAGTCCAATGGGTTCTTCACGAGTGCACCTCCATTGCTCGCAGAGTCCTCCGTTGAGTCGCGCGACCCCTTCGTCGAGCGCCGCGCGCGAGCACACGACGATGAAAAGCTGTTCGCCCAAGGCGTGGGACTTGAGCGGTCGCACCGGAATTTCCGATGCCACCGTAGAGACATATTTCGATACGCTCCCTAGCACTCGCTCTGGTGGCGCTGGGGTTCGCGCCGAGCGTCCGCGCGGCGACGGATCCCTACGCTCTTTACGAGCGTGCGGAAGCATTCTGGCTGAACCAGCAGTACCCGCGCTACCTTGCCTACGACGTTGCCGTGCGCGTCGAACGGGGAGGCAGCATGCGCACGCAGCGGTACCAGAGCTCGTTCGACGCGACGACGGGAAGCGTATGGGTCGATCCCGTCAGCGATTACGAGCTGGCCCATCCGCACGTCCCGCACGGGATAAACTTCTCACTCAGCTTGTGGTTCATCGGCGTCCCCATCGGGAAGCCCGAAGCGCCGGTCGATTTCTTGGGCGTTCCGATCCTCGCGCCGACGTATTCGTTCGGAATGGCGCCGTTCGTGCCGGCGGCGCCTCCGTCGTCGCAGCGCGACGCGATGGCGATCGTCGCGGAGGTGCGGCGCGCGTTTCACGATCCGTATCCACCGGGCCGCACGCCGCCGCGCCGCACGGGCAGAGAGCCGCTGCGAGAGATCGCGCACGCCGTCGCCACGCGCCGCGTCTACACGATCACGCTCGTCGGGCAGGAGAGCGTCGACGGACATGCGTGCTATCATCTCTCGCTTCAGCCGCTGCGCGATCCGGGGCGTTATCGGCTGCGCGATCTTTGGATCGACGAGCGAACCGGTGCGACGTGGCGGCTGCGGGAGGCGTTGAACTTCGTCGATGGCCCCGGCACGACGGTCCCATGGACGGTCGACTTCGGCCGCGTCGCTGGCGTGCAGTATATAACGACCGAGCGCGCTGACGCGATGGTGCGGTATAGAGGCGAGACGTACTCGCAGGTGACCGTCGCCTTCGAAAACCTTCGCGCGGTTTCCGTGCCCGTGCAGCATCCGCTCTACATTTCGCCGGAGATGCACACGATGCAGGAGCCCCCATAGCGCTGTATTTATACCGCTAGGAGGCGCGCGGTGCCACGACGATGGACGTCGCCTCCGTGTAGAACACCAAGCCGGGTGGCGCGTTCGGCTGCTTGCGCACGTGCTTGCGTTGCGTGTAGTCGACGGTCACCGCGACGCTCTCGCGTGCCTTGGAATGCGCCGCGGCTAACGCCGCCGCGAGCTCGAGATCCTCGGCGGGCGGCTCGGAGCGGTCGTCGCGCGCGAGAATGACGTGCGCTCCGGGCACGCCGCGCGCATGAAACCAGAGATCGTTCGGCCGCGCGACGCGAAACGTCAGCTCCGCGTTCTCGACCGGCGAGCGCCCGACCAGGATGCGCGAGCCGAGCGCGGTCCGCGTCTCCAGCGGCTTGCGGCGCCGGGTCGGCCGACGCGGCGGCGGCGCGCGCTTCTTGCGGGAGCGCGGATCGAGAAGTGCGAGCGTGCTCTCGATGTCGGGGAGGTCGTCGTCGCCGACCCGCTGCGTTTCCCACAGGAGCGTCTCCAGCGCCTCTTTCTGCATCGCGAGCGCGCGCTCGCGCTTCTCGATGTGTGGGAGTGCTGCGCCGAGCTTGCGATACTGCGCGAAGAGCTTTGCGGCCTGCGCCTTGGCTTGCGCGCGCGCGTCTGGTGCGAGCTCGTGCAGGGTCGCGTAGATCGCCTCGCCTTCGCGGCGCAGGCGTTCGCGCTGCGCCGCGGCGGCACGCTGCGACGCGAGCGCGGCTCGAGCTTCGTCGAGGGAGCGGGCGCGATGTGCGATGCTGCGCAGGAGTGTCGCGCGGCGGCTTCCACTTTGCGCTTGTGCATCGGCACGCAGGCGTGCGTCGCGCTCTTCTGCGAGCAGATCGAGCAAGGACGGTTCGCGCGAGAGCTCGCCGTGCAACGCCGGCAGCTCGACGAGGTGGGCCTGGATGAGACGGCCGTGCCTGCGGTAGACGTAGAGCGGCTCCCGCAACGCTGCGTCGGCCTCGAGATATGCCAGGGCCGCGCGCGGCTCGGCACCGCCCTCCTCGACCGCCCGCGGTAGAACCTTTTGCGGAAGAGGGGGCAAGACGTACGGCATTCCGGCGCGCACCTCGCGCGAGCCGTGCGCGCCGGGGAACTCTTTGCGTGCGCTGATCACCATGCCGGCCTTGACCAGCAGCGCATTGCCGAAGCGCGGTACGAGCTCTATGTAAAGGTCTACTTCATCACCTACGCCGAAGCGCGAGCGCGTGCGAAACCTCAGCCGCAGCAGGCGGTCGTGCTCCCTGGCTTCGATCGCCGCCAGTACCATGCCGTGGAGCGTTCGCGCTAGCGCTCGCGTGAAGCCCGGCTCGTCGCGCGTCGTCGAGAGCTCGCCCGACTCGAGCGTCAGTGCGGGTGGCGACGAGAACAGGTCAATGCAGAGCAGCCGCATCGAGCCCCGCGACCAGAAGACGAGCGCAGGCCTGCCGTCGCCGACCACGCCCGCGTCTTGGAGGCGCGCACCGCGCAGCGCGGTTTCCAGCTCGGCGCCGAGACGGCGCACGAGCGCCCAGTCGGTGCGCATCGAGCGTTATCGTTCTGCCGCCGGCGTGCTTGCCCTCGGGCTCCTGTGCGCATGCGCCCCGGGTCCGCCACACCCGCAAGGCTGGACGCAAAGCGCGAGCGGCGCGTGGACGACGATGAGCGGCGCCGGGATCGAGCGCTATACGTATGCGCAGGAGCCGTCGCAAGGCTCGCTCTCCGACCTCGCCTCCGCCCAAGCCGTGGATACGGTCCAGCGCCATCCCGGGTCGAAACTCGAGCGAAGCAGGCCGTTCCCGGCCTGCCCGGGTGAGGCCGGCCTGGCAGAGTATCGGCTTGCTCACGACGAGTTGCTTCAGGTGGCCTTCAGTGTGAACAACGGCAGGACGATCGTCGCGCAGTACGAGCGCCCGGCGTCGATCGGCGAGTCGGCCGCGGCGATGACGGCGCTCCGGCAGGCCGTCTGCTTCGCCCTGTGAAACGTGGACCAGGGCTTCTCTTCGTCGTTTCGGGACCGTCGGGAGCCGGCAAGGACACCCTGGTGGACGCACTGTTGGCGCGCACGTCACGCCTGCGATACTCCGTTTCGGCCACGACTCGGAGTCCCCGGGAGGGTGAGATCGAGGGGCAGCATTACTTCTTCTTAACGGAAGAAGAGTTCGAGCGGCGCCGCGATGCCGAGGAGTTCCTCGAATGGCGCATCTACAATGGCAACCTCTACGGTACTCCGCGCGATTACGTCGAGCGGACGATCGCGGAGGGATACGACGTCATCATGAAGCCCGAGGTCAACGGGGCGCTCGCCGTGCAGGCGGCATACCCGGCGGCGGTCCTGATCTTCCTGGTTCCGGACCGGTTCTCGTACTTGCGCGAGCGTCTCTTGACGCGTAGGACGGAGACGAACGAAGAGATCGCGCAGCGTCTCGAGATCGCGCATCAGGAGATGCAGTTCATCCGCAGCTTCGACTACATCGTCGTCAACGAACAGCACCGGGCCGAGGAAGCGGTGGACGATCTTGCTGCGGTGCTCCAGGCGGAGCGTTTCAGGATTCATCGCTGGGGCGAAGAGCGGCTGCGCAGCGTCGAACACACGTAACACAAACGTACCACAAGAAGAAGGAATATGAGCAAAACGGTTTTCGGCGACCTCGACGCGCTGCTGAAGCACGCGGACTCGAAGTTCAGCCTCGTCAACATCGTCACCAAACGGGCGCGCCAGCTCAACAACTGGATTCGCGTGCAACAGTTACCGCCGATGGAACGGCGCGAGTACTACGCGAGCGAGCCGCTGATCGAGCAAGACGCGGTCAATCCCAACAAGCCGGTATCGATCGCGCTCGACGAGATCGCGGAAGGCAAGATCGAATACCACCGCACCAAAGAAGGGATCAAGTGACGTCCCTCTCGCGGCGGGCGTCTCCGAAGCGAATGAAACGGGACAGAAGTGAGTAGCCGTGTGTGGAATTGTCGGATATATAGGCGCGAAGGATAGCGTTCCGATAATCCTCGACGCGCTCGGACGCCTCGAGTACCGGGGATACGACAGCGCGGGGATCGCCGTTATCGACGAGCACGGCAACCTGTGCGATTCGAAGGCGGAGGGTAAGCTCGCGCGGCTTGCAGAGCGCCTGCGCAACGGCGAGAAGCTCTCGGGTCCGGTGGGAATCGGACACACGCGCTGGGCGACGCACGGCCGGCCCTCCGACATGAACGCCCATCCGCATATGGACTGCAACGGGCGCCTGGCGGTCGTGCACAACGGCATTATCGAAAACTACGCATCGCTGCGCGCGCGCCTGCTCGAGCTCGGGCACGTCTTTCGGAGCGAGACCGACACCGAGGTGCTCGCGCACCTGATCGAGCTCCATTTCGACGGTGACCTGCAAGAAGCGCTGCGGCGAACGCTGCGCGAGGTACGCGGCGCGTACGCCGTCGGCGTGATCTCTACCGACGATCCCGGGCATCTCGTTTTCGCCCGTAACGGCGCGAGCCCGCTCGTGCTGGGCATCGGTGACGGCGAGATGTACGTCGCCTCCGACACCCCGGCGATCTTACCGTACACGCGCAAGGAAGTGATCGTTCAGGAGGGAGAGATCGCCATCGTCGGACGAGACGGCTGGCGCATCACCGATTATGACGGCCGGCCCGTCGAGCGCGAGGTGGTGCAGATCCTTTGGGACGCTCGTTCGGCGGAGAAGAGCGGGTTCAAGCACTTCATGCTCAAGGAGATATTTGAGCAGCCGAACGCGATCAAGGAGACGCTCGCGGGGCGTGTGCACGAAAATGGCGACGTGAACGTCGTTCACGAGCTTGACGCAATCACCGAGGAGCGCCTTCGCGCCATTACCAAGGTCACGATTACCGGCTGCGGAACGGCGTTCTACGCGGGCATGGTCGGGATGTACCTGTTGCGCTCTCTCGCGCGACTGCCGGTCGAGATGGAGCTCGCGAGCGAGTTCCGCTACGGCGATCCTATTGCGGACGAGAACACGCTCGTCGTGGCGATGTCGCAATCGGGTGAGACGGCGGATACGGTCGAAGCCGTGCGCATCGCGCGCGAGCTCGGCAGCCCGATCCTCGGCGTCTGCAACGTCCTCGGTTCGCACTTGACGAGGCTCGCGAACGGAACGCTCTACACACGAGGCGGCCCAGAAATCGGCGTCGCGGCAACGAAGACGTATGTCTCGCAGGCGACCGCAATGGCGCTCCTCGCGCTGGCGCTCGCGCACGTGCGCGCGTCGGCCCCGGTGGAGCGTCTGCGCGAGATTGCGCTTGGTACGCGTCTGCTCCCGGCGGCCGTCGACCTCGTGCTCAACACCTCCGACGAGATCCGCAAGGTCGCGCAGCGTTACGTGGAGATGCGCAGCGCACTCTTCATCGGGCGGTACGCCAACTTTCCCACCGCGCTCGAGGGCGCGCTCAAGCTCAAGGAGATTTCCTACATCCATGCCGAGGGCTACGCCGCTGGCGAGATGAAGCACGGGCCGATTGCGTTGCTCGACCGTTCGACGCCGATCATCGGTATCATGACGCACGATCGCGTACGCGAGAAGATGATCTCGAACATCATGGAATCCAAGGCGCGAGAAGCGCCGATCATCGTCGTAGCGAACGCGGGCGATGACGAGGCGGCGTCCATCGCCGATCACGTCTTTTGGGTGCCGGAGGTCGAGGAACTGCTCGCGCCGATCGTCAACGTCATCCCCCTGCAGCTCTTTGCCTATCATATCGCGGATATCGCCGGCAAGGACGTAGACCAGCCTCGCAACCTCGCCAAGACCGTCACGGTGGAATGATGACGCGCAGCGACGGGCGGCAGGCGGACGAGCTGCGGCCGCTGACGATCGAGCCAGAGGTCATGAAGTTCGCCGAAGGCAGTGCGCTCATCACGCTCGGCGACACGCGCGTGCTGTGCGCGGCGACCATCGAGGAGCGCGTACCGCAGTGGATGCGCGGACAAGGCGTCGGCTGGATCACCGCGGAGTATGCGATGCTGCCGCGAGCGACGCAGGAGCGGACGCAGCGCGAATCCGCGCGCGGCCGGATCGGCGGACGCACGCACGAAATCCAGCGTATCGTCGGGCGCGCGCTGCGCGCCGTCACCGATACCGCGAAGCTCGGGGAGCGTTGCATCTGGATAGACTGTGACGTCTTGCAAGCGGACGGAGGGACACGAACGGCGGCCGTCACCGGAGCCTACGTCGCGCTCGCACTCGCGCTGCGGCGTCTTTTCGATCCCAAGCTGCTCGCGCAGTGGCCGCTCGACGCGGCCGTCGCTGCAGCAAGCGTCGGCATCGTCGACGGCAGCGCGATGCTGGACCTCGCCTACGAAGAGGACAGCCGCGCGCACGTCGACATGAACGTCTTCGCTACCGACGCCGGTCGTTTCGTCGAGTTGCAAGGGACCGCCGAGGCAAAGCCGTTCGACCGGCGCGATCTCGATACGCTGTTGGCTCTAGCAGAGACGGGCTTGCGCGCGCTCTTCGCCGCCCAGCGCTCCGCCCTCGAAGCCGCGGGCTTTCCGGTAACCGCGCATGCCTGACGATCGCTTCGCGGTGCTCGTCGCGCGTGTCGGCGCCTTTCACATAACCGACCGCGACATGCGCCACGTGCAAGATGCGGCGGCTCAAGCGCTGCACTCGGGGAGTCTCGACGAGTCGTTGCGGGTTGCGTATCTCGATGCCGTGAGGCGCTACTTTGGCGCGTTCGAGCGCGAAGCGCGCACGCATCTACGCGACGTCGACCGGCGGATGGAGCACGCGAATCAGGTGCTCTTCAATCTCGGCGCGGAGCGCGGGGTCGCGACCAAACGCATCGAAGCCACGAAGGCCGTTCTGGCGCAGCTCGATGCGATCGAGGAGCGCCTGCCCCAGTGAACCTGCTCGAGCGCGTCGGCGAGCGAACGAACGCGTTCTTCTCGTACGCCGGTGGATTGACGCTGCTCGGCGGCAGTTCCCTGGGCTTTCTCGCGCGGCTCCAGATACGCTTCGGCGAGACGATCTCGCAAGCGTATCTCTTGGGTTACCAATCGCTGATCATCGTGACGCTCACCTCGCTCTTCACGGGCATGGTGATCTCGCTCGAGTCGGCGGTCCAAGCCGTGCAGTACGGCTTCGGAAACATCGTGGGCGGTGCGGTTGCCTATGCGTCGGCCCGCGAGCTCGGACCGATGCTCACGGGAATCGTCGTTGCCGGGCGAGCCGGATCGGCGATCGCGGCGGAGATCGGCTCCATGGTCGTAACCGAGCAGATCGAGGCGTTGCGTTCGATGGGCATCGAGCCTGCGCGCTATCTGGTCGTACCGCGCCTTCTGGCGCTGCTCGTGATGCTTCCGCTGCTGACGATCTTCGCCGACGTCGTGTCGCTCGTCGGCGGAATGTGGGTTGCAAAAGCGTACGCGCACATCAGCTACGGCGACTTCATCCAGTCCGCTCGTACGACCATTACGATGGCCGACGTCGACAAGGGCTTGCTGAAGACCATCGTTTTCGCGGCGATCATTGCGCTCGTCGGCTCCTATCAGGGCCTGCGCACGCGCGGGGGTGCGGCGGGCGTGGGGAAGTCGACGACGGGCGCGGTCGTGGTCTCCATGATCTTGATATTCATCGCGAACTTCACCCTGTCGCTGCTCCTATACGGCTCGAATGCGTGACGGCATCATCGCTCGTCTCGACGGGGTATCCCTCGCGTTCGGCGACCGCATCGTGCTGCGCAACTGTACGCTCCCGATCGCCGAGGGCGCCATCACGTGCATCGTCGGCCTCTCGGGGGCAGGGAAGTCGACGATCCTGCGCCTGCTCGACGGTCTCGCAATACCCGACGGCGGACACGTCTACGTGCGGGATCAGGACATCTGCCACATGCACGAGACCGAGCTCAACAAAGTACGCCGCTCGATCAGTCTCTCGTTCCAATTTGCGGCGCTGCTCGACAGCCTGACGCTCGGCGACAACGTCTCGCTCCCGCTGCGCGAGAACACGAGCATGCCGGAAGAGGATATCCGCAAGACCGTGACCGACGCGCTCGATGCGGTCGGCTTGTCGACGTCGTACGACAATCTCCCGGGCGAGCTCTCCGGCGGAATGCTCAAACGTGCCGGATTCGCGCGCGCCATCGTAACCCGGCCGGACCTCGTCCTCTACGACGAGCCGACGACGGGCCTAGACCCGATCTCGGTGCACTTGATCACGCAGATGATCATGCGCCTGCGCGAGCGGTCGAACGGCACCGCGGTCGTCACGTCGCACGACCTTCCGTCTATCTACATGATGGCCGACTACATAGCCATGCTCTTCGAAGGCGCAATCATCGCGTACGGCCCGTGTGCGGAGGTGCGCAAGTCGCTCAATCCCATCGTGCAGCAGTTTCTCGCGGGCTCCGACACGGGGCCGATTCCCGTATGACGGACACGCGGTATGGGTGCACCCGTGCTGCTGCACGCTGTAACGGTCTTCCTATCGAGGGGAATCCTGGCGGGAGCTATGGTAGTAACAAAACGTGACTAAGCAAGCGGTAGTGGGCCTCTTTGCGATCGTGGCGATCGCGCTGCTGTTCATCATTTTCTACATTCTGCAGAATCTCGGCGCCCGCGCCGGCTACCAGCTCGCGATTCATTTCGACTCCGCCGCCGGTCTCCAGAGCGGTTACGGCGTGTTCTTCAGCGGCCTGGCAGTCGGGACGGTAGACCACATCATTTTGCTTCCGGATGACACCGTCGACGTCGTGGTATCGATCCGCCACAACATCGGCATCCCGCGCAACTCGCGTTTTCTCATCCAGGCGCCGCTGACCGGTGCTTCTAGCCTCGTCATCGTCCCGCCGCGCGGCGGGCCGCTTCCCTATCCGACGTTTGCTCCCGGCATTGCTCCCATTGCCGATCAGCCGAAGGGCCAGAACGTCGCCACCGTTCAGGACCTACTGCAGCAGGGGCAGGGCGAGATCCGGCGCCTCGACATCATTCTCGCAGAACTCCAGCGGCGCGAGCCGCGTATGCTCGCGACGCTGCAGAGGACGCTCACCGATGCCAGCGAGATGACGCGCACGCTCAACGCGTCACTGTCGAGTGCGGGCGAGAACATCGCCGCGATGGCGGCAACGCTGAACTCGACCGCATCACTCGACGCGCCGAAGCTCGATCGCATGCTGGAGCAAGTCTCCGCTGCGTCGGTCGAGCTCCATCGCTCAATGACGGCGATCGAGGGATTCGCGACCGATCCGCGGCTGCGCGGCAACGTCATCGCGACCACCGAGAACATCGCCCAGACGACCCGCGCCCTCGCGGAGATCACGTCGGACCTGCAATCCGTCACGGCGAACCCGCAGACGCAGGAACAGATGCGAGACACGATAGCCCATCTCGACGCGACGCTACAGCGCGCCGCGTTCCTGCTTGGGCGTCTCGGCGGGCGCAGCCACGTCTACGGCGTTGATCGAGGCGCGACGCCGCCGCCTGCGAGTACGCCCCAGCCGCAGTCCTCGCCACATCCACTCGAGCGCTCGGAGCGGCTTGCTATGGGTGGCGCGCTCTCCGGCCTTGCGCGACAACTGATCGCCTTGCAGCTGCGCGTCGGCGAGCTCGATGCACAGCACGTCTGCTGTCCATCTGCGCTCTTCTCCGCCGATCGCGGCCCGCAAGTCGACCTCAACGCGATCCTGCTCCCCAACGCGAGCACGAGCGTGATGATCGGAGCAAACGACGTCGGCCATGCGACGACCTGGAACTTGGCCGCGTTGCACCGCGTCGCACCCGACGTGCGCGTCGGCGGCGGATTGCTCTACTCGCGCCTCGGCGTCCTCGGGCAATACGACGTGCATGGAACTGGAACCGGCATCGAGGCGAGGTTCTACGATCCTCGCCGGCCCACGCTCGATCTCTACGGCGACGTGCACCTCACGCCGTGGGCGCAGCTCTTCGTCGGCGAACGCGCGATCAATCAGCCGGAGCGGCGGACCGACTACGGCATTCAGTTCAGCTACTAATCGGTAGTAGAAGAAGATGCAGCAGCGCCCCAAGGTCGGGATCGTCGGCGCGGGTGCGATGGGCACGCTTTTCGGCTTTCACCTAGCGCAGACATGCGACGTCACGATGCTCGATGCGAACGGCGTAACGATCGCGACGATCGAGCAGAAGGGGCTCGCGGTCAACGACCAGGCGTCGCGCCGCGTGAGCGTCGCCCGGCGCGCCGCAGAACTCTACGGGTCGCAGATATTGTTCCTCTTCGTGAAGGCCGTCGACACGCTACGCGCCCTGCGGCCCTTCGCCGGAGAGCTCGACCCCGTAACGCCGATCGTCTCCCTGCAGAACGGCGTCGGCAACGAGGACGCAATCCGCACCGCGCTCGGCGGCGCGGTACCGGTGATTCTCGGCATCACGACCGAGTCGGCTGTGACGACCGCACCCGGGCGCGTGCACACTTCCGGGCGCGGCAACACGATCGTCGGATCGGCGTCGCCGTCGGCGTCGCGCACGGTCGCTCACGTGTTGACCGCGAGCGGATTGCAGGCGGCCGTCGTGTACGACATTCGTCCGCATCTGTGGGGAAAGCTCGTCGCGAACTGTGCGATCAACGCGCTCTCGGCGATCCTCGATTGCGACGCGGGCGTGATCCCCAAGGATGCGAATGCCGCTCGTCTCGCGGAGGCGCTTGCGGAAGAGGCCGCAGCCGTGGCGACGGCGCTGAAGATCAACCTTCCGTTCGTCAACCCTTGGCAATACGTCACGGACGTCATCGCAGTGGGCGCAGACGCGCGCAGCTCGATGGCCTTCGACCTCGCCTCCGGACACCCAAGCGAGATCGATCACATCAACGGCGCGGTGGTCGCCTTTGGGCGGCGCGTCGGCGTGCCGACGCCATATAACGACGCCATGGTGCGGCTCGTGAAGGCGAAGCAGGCATTGCTCGCGACCTAGGGAGCCTCCGATTAATCCCATGCACCGATCGTTTGACGCTCCGAGGGTTTGGATGCGAGGAGACTGCAAGGGAGCATACCCAGGGTGCTCTGTGACCGCGCAGGCGACAACGCAGACGAGCCCTCGGAGCGCAAACCCGCAGGGCAACGGCATTTTCGCCGCATCTCGTCGTCGCTGCGTCGGTCACAGACGCCGTGCAGTATGCTCCCTCCTCGCTTCTCGACCTGCGACGAAAATGCTCGTTGCGCTCGGTGCAGCGCATTAATCAGAGGCTCCCTAGATCTGCGGTGCTAGGCGCAAGAGCCGAATTGCGCCGCGCCGGCATTCGACGTCGATTCCGCTCGCCGCACCGCCGTTGACCGAGCCGTCGATCGTCTCGCTCCGCCCGCTCGAGGTGCCGCGCAAATTGAAGTCCGTGAAGATGGTCCCGTCGTCGGTGTGGAGATGGACCCGAAATGCAGCATTCTCCTCGATCGAGAGATCGATGTCGCCGCCGGCATTGACGAAACGCAGCGTCCCCGGCCAGGACTGCGCCCCGATCTTCACGTCGACGCTTCCGGCGCGGGCCACGGAGGCTTCTCCGTAAGCGGGAAGCATCATCGTCGCCGTGCCGGAGACGAGCGAGACTCGAGCGCTGCCCGAGATGTCTGTGACGTTCACGTCGCCGCCGCCCGAGACGACCTCGAGGTCGACGCCTTTGGGCACGCGCACGATCAGCGATCCAAGTGCGGGTGCGAGGACTTCGATGCCGTTGGCGATGGGACGGATCTCCGGTGCCGCCGGCATCGAAGATCCGCGCGCAAACGCCTCCACCGTGAATCGATCGCTCGGCTCGCCGATGCGCGGAGCGTACGCACTGACGGTGCCGCGCGCGATGCGCACGATCATACGCTTGTGCGGTTTTAAACTGCCGAGGCTCGTCGCGTAGGCACGTTGCGAGGCGCAACCCGCCGTAAGCGCCGCGAAAAGCGCGAGCGGAAGAAGAAGGCGCGGCGTCATCGCGGCGAACGCTTTGGCCTGCTGCGGGGATGGGCCTCCTCGTACGCCTGACGCATGTGCTCGAGGGTAACCTTCGCATAGATCTGCGTCGTCGCCACGCTGTCGTGTCCCAGAAGTTCCTTGATCGTCATGATGTCGACGCCACGCTGATGCAGATGCGTCGCAAAGGAATGCCGTAGCGTGTGAGGCGTGATTTTCCCTTCCAAGCCGCTCAATCGCACGAAGAGACGAAAGACGTTTCCGACCTGCGGGTAGCTGAGGCGGCTTCGCCGGCGGCTGACGAAGAGCGCGCCGTCGCCTCCAGGCGGTCGCACCGCCAGGTAACGTCTTAGCGCATCTGCAGCCGCGTCGTTGAAAAACACATAGCGCTCCTTGTTTCCCTTGCCGACGACGCGGATCGTTCGCCGATCGAAGTCGACGTCGGCCAGATCGATGCCGACCAGCTCCGCCCGGCGGATACCTGAAGCGTAGAAAAGCTCGAGTATGGCGCCGTCTCGCAGCCGCTGGAACTCCGAGGTTCCCGCCGCTGGCTTGGTGGCCAGGAGGCGTTCGGCGTCCTTGACTGAGATGGCCTTGGGAAGGCGACGCGGCAGCTTGATGTTGCCCACGTCCGCCGCCGGATTGTCCTGCCGCAATCCTTCGCGCTTCGCATACCGAAAGAACGCGCCGAGCGCCGCAATCCGTCGCCGCACGGCGGCGGCGCTCAGGCCGCGCCGCGTCATGTCCATGAGGAACTGGCGCACGTTCGAGACCGTGGCGGCCACCAAGGTCTGCTCGACGGGCGTCCGAGGCGCGACGAACCGCGCGAACAGATCCAGATCCGATTCGTACTCGCGCACGGTGCGCTCCGCGCGGCGCTTCTCGAGGAGCAGGTACTCGCGAAAGCCCGTCAGGACGGTGGCATCGTGGCGTCGGGCCGCTTGCGATCGTGGCAAAGCCTTCTCCTTGTATTATCGCAAATAACTGTTTGTGATTATACAGCTGAAGAGCGCCAGGAGGCAAGGCTGGCGCGTCTTCCTCTCGGCTCCGCTAGCCTGCAGGCTCGTAGAGACGCATGACCAGCACCGGGCCGCGTGCGTGATCCACGACGAAGCGCGCGACGTGACCGACGGATCGCGGTCCGATGCCGCCACGGTGTCCCGCGGCCAAAACGAGAACGACATCCTGCGCGCTCGCCTCGGCTAACGCACGTTCCGGGTTCTCGCCCTTGATGATTCGTGCCGCCGCAGAGATACCGTGACGAGCCAGCAGGGCGATCGCGCGGGCGGCTACGCCCTGCGCCTGCTCCTCGTCTAGGCTCGGTCCATGGCGCCGATGAGGCGGCTGCGGCGGACCGTGGTGGCGTTCGACGATGCGGTCGAGCAGCTGCTGCGCCGCATCCGCGTACGCGCACCACGCTTCGACGTTGTCGAAGGCGCGTACGGCCGGGGAGACGGCTTCCGCCAGAGCGGCATCGTCAATCCCGTCGAAGCAAACCGCTGCCTTCAAAGCTGCACCTCTTCTTCTTTCATCGGGCAAGCCAAAGCCAGAGAATCGTCACTGCCAGCATCGGCGGCACGACGATCGCACCTAAGCGCAAGTATTCGAGCGGGCTGACGCAGACGCCCCGTTTCCTCAACGCCGCCATCCACAGAATGGTCGCGAGAGAGCCGGTCGTCGTGAGGTTCGGTCCCAGATCGGTTCCGGCGATCAATGGATACGCGAGATGGGGAGCCTGGGCCGTCATATGTGCGGATGCGACGGCGACGGGCAGATTGTTGACGACGTTTGCGAGCAGCGCGGCTCCCACGGCGGCAGCGGCCGTGGATGCAAGCGTGCCGTATCGCGTGACGGCGTCCAGCGCGTGTAGAGCCAATGCCGTGAAACCGGCGCGGTCGAGCGCGTCGAGCAACACGAAGAGTGCAGCTAACAACACGAACGTGCTCCAGCTCACGTGCTTTGCCGCAACGGACGGCCGGACTCGTGCGGCGCCAAGCGCGACGAGTCCGCCGAGCAATGCGACGGGTCCGAGCGGCACATCAAATGCCAGGGCTGCGAGGTAACCAGCGACGATGCAGCAGGCCACGACGAGCGTCCGCACGGCCGCCGGTTCAGGCCGCGGCGCTACCCCAACGTCGTATCGCCCGCGGAGCCGACGGTGAAAGAGCGCGACGAACAGCGCGAGATTTATCGCAACTGCGAACAGCTCCGGAGGTCCCAAATGGATGAGATACTGGATGATGTCCGGGCGCGGCAGGATGATGACGTTTGCCGGGTTTGCAAACGGCAGGCCGAAGGACGCGGTATCCGCCACGAACGTGCAGCCGAAGAGAAATGCAAGGGCGTCTGCTCCTCGACTCGCCACCGCGCGATAGACGATCGGCGTGAAGACGATGGCGGTTGCGTCGTTCGAGAGGAGCATCGTCAGCGCCGCTCCAGCGAGAAACAGCAACACGAACAGCCGGCGTTGCGAACCGCCCGCTCGCTGCACGGCGTACTCTGCGACCAGCGCAAAGGCACCGCTCTCCTCCGCAGCCGCCGAAAGCACCATCAAACCCAGAATGAAGAGCAAGACGTTCCATTGCTCGGCGACGGCGCGCGCTGCCGCCACGACCGGCTCGCGGCCCGCAATCAGGAGCATTGCGGCACCCAATGCAGCCCACATCCACTCGCGCGTGCCCCTGGGACGTAGACCTGCCAAGAGCATCGCCAGAACGGCGACGATCGCGACGATCATGGAACGAGTGCTTCGACGGCCTCTTGCACCGACTTGAAGATGCGATCCTCGCCGATGAGCGCGACGATGCCGGCCCGGCGCGCAGCGGCGACGGCCCGCTCGTCGGAGAAGCGCGCAAATGCGACGCGCATGCCGCGCTCCTGCAGCCTTCGCAACGCCGACCTGAAGACGTGCGCGCCAGTGTAGTCGATATCGCTCACGCCGCTCCCTTCGACGATCACGACGTCGACGGCCTCGGAGGCGCCCGAGACCGCAGCGACGAGACGCTGGCAGACGTAGCGAACGTTCATAAAGTAGAGCGGCGCCGCAGGTGAGAAGACGACGATCCCGCGCTCGCGCCTTCCCGCTTCTGCCTCCTTGGGCGGCCACCAGATGGTCGTGCCCGGCACGTGCACGAGTTCGACGCAGGGTGGACGCAGCATGACGTAGACGCCGTAGAACAGCGAGAGCAAGATGCTGAGCATCATTCCGACATTGATGCGCAGAGCGACGACGAGCACGGCGCTCAGCACGACGAGCACGATCTCGAGGTGGCTCTCGCGCGCGATCCGTCGCATCTCGTCGACGCGAAAGATCTCCCACGCGATGTAGATGAGCGTTCCGGCGAGCGCTGCCTGCGGGACGAAACCGGCGACGCCCCCGCCGAGCAACGCGAAGAGCGCAACCCCAAGCAACGCAATGATGCCCGCGAGCTGAGAACGAGCCCCGGCCGAGGCCACGATCGCCGTTCTGGGCGGGCTCGCGTCGACCGGAAAGGCTCCGACGATCCCGGCGAGGAGCGAGCCGACGCCCGTAGCCGCGACGTCGGAGCTCACGTCAACGATCCCCTTGTGCGAGCGGAACGTGCGAAGCGTCGTGACGGTTTGCAGCACGCACACGACGGCGACGACCGCCGCCACCGGAAGGATCGACTCGGCGTGCACGTCGTGCGGAAACGGCAGGCGCAGCTGCGGCAGGCCCACATGCAGCGCACCGACCACTGCAACCCGGTCTTGCAAATGCAGCAGCGCTACCGCCGCCGCCGACGCGGCGAGTGCGAAGAGAGCGCCGGGGAGCTTCCGGCTGGCGATCTTCGATCCGAAGATGATCGCAAGAACGAGCGCTCCCAGCGCAAGCGTATCGAGATTCGTATGTGGCAACGCGCGGATAATCTCGGCGATGCGCGGCAGTGCGGAGGTCTGCGAGACGGAGACGCCGAGCAATGAGGGCAGCTGGGAGACGACGATCTGCACGGCGATTCCCGCGAGAAAGCCGACCGTTACCGGGATCGAGAGCAGATCCGAGATCCACTCCGCTCGAGCGATGCCCACCGCGACGAGCATGCCGCCGACGAGCAAGGCCATGAGCCCGAGCAGAAGCGCGTACTCCGGTGAGCCGGGAGCGACGATGGCCGCGAGTGTGACGGCGAAGATCGTCGCGATCGTCGAGTCGGCTCCGACCGACAAGTACCGGTTCCTCCCGAAGATCACGAAGGCTATGGTGCCTGCCGCGAACGCGTAGAGTCCCGTCGCCGGAGGCATGCCCGCGAGCCGGGCCGTCGCGATCTGTTCGGGGATGGCGATTGCGGCCAGTAAGAGCCCGGCGATCAGGTCGCCTGGTATCCAGGGAACGCGATACCCGCGCAGCGACGCAAAGAACATCGGTCCTCTGTCCGTGCCGACCGTGACCGAAGCCTCCATGAGGTAGGGTCTTCGGGGCCGTTTCCAGCCCGTCAATGGTCGGTGGCGGTGCCGGGACGCCCCCGATTACAATGCCTGCATGACCGGAAACGGGCGCGCGATTCTGTCGGCGATCCTTTGGGCTGCGTGCATCTTCATCGTCAGTGGGCACGCTGCCGGAATCGTTCGAACGAACGGCGTTCCGATCGCCGGCAATGACTTTCCCGCCTTCTACTGCGCCGGGAGCGCGCTGTTGCAGCACGCGGACCCATATGCCGTCGAGCCGCTTCGCTCGTGCGAGCACGCGCTGCCGCACGGCTCGGATCTCCCCGCGCAGTACGTCACGCCGGCGCCATTGCCGCCCTACGTCCTCGATCTCTTCGCGCTGCTCGCGGAGCTGCCGTACCGGATCGCGGCCTGGCTCTGGTTCGGCGTTCTCCTCGCAGCGTGCGCGTGGTTAGCGATCACCGTGGGGCGCGTCTCCCAGCTACCGAGCGGTGCGGTCGCCTCGGCCCTCCTGATCTCCGCCGTGCTGGGATCGGTGGTTTTCGGCCAGATCCCGCCGCTTGCGACGCTCTTCATCGCATTGTGCGGAGCGGCACTCCTTCGCGGAGACGACTCGCTCGCCGCGGTCTGCGCCGCTGCCGCGACCATAGAGCCGCACCTCGGGCTTCCCGTCGCCCTCGCGCTCTTCATCCTGCGCCCGGGAACGCGCGCCTGGCTTGCCGGAATCGGCTTGGCCTGCGCCGCGCTGAGCGTTTTGGCGCTCTCGCCACACGGTACGCTCGCCTATCTTACGACGGCGTTGCCGGCACAAGCGCGCGCTGAGCTGATCAGCAGCGATCAGTTCTCGCTTGCACACCTGCTGGCGTTCGTGCACGTTCCATCTTCAATCGCGCTTTTGGGCGGAACGCTCTCGTATCTCCTCATGCTGGTGTTCGGAATCTTCGCTGCAAACGCCAGCGCTCGCCGCTTGGACGCTGCGGCGATCGCCTACGTGCCGCCTGCAGTAGCGCTCTTCGGCGGCGCCTTTCTCCACGAAATTCAGCTCGTCGCAGCCCTGCCCGCAGCCTTTCTCTTCGTGGGACGCGCGGCGCCGCTCGCCTCGTGGGCGGGGCGCTTTCTCATCGCCGCCGTCGCGGCCGTGCCGTTCACTCTCGCGATGAGCCATCGTCCGGTTCTCGACGTCCTCGCGCTTCTCTGTGCGACAGGAGCGCTCGTGGACGCGGTTCCTTTCGGCGAAACTATCGATTTCACGCATGCGCTCGGAGGCTTCTTGCTCGCCGCAATCTGCGTTGCGCTCCCCCTCGCCGCGCAACAGGTGCTCGTGCCGCCTGCGCCGTCGCACGTGTCGCAGACGAGCGCTCCCGCGACGAACCTCGCCGGCGAGAACTGGGGCGCGTATCTGCGCTCCGATCCACGGTACGCGACGCCGCGGCTCGATGCCGAGGCGTCGAAACTCCCTGCCTGGCTAGGACTTGCGGCACTCTTGGTGAGCGCTCTCGGCATGGGCGTGACCCGCCTGGGTCCGAGGACTCAACCCGCTTGGGACTCACGGCCACGAATTCATCTCTCAGGGTAGCCGCTCGACCCGGTCCCATAGGGCAGACGCGAACTCTGCAACGCGCACGTACGGAGGTTAGAGTCGAAACATGGAACGCGTGAGGACGTTTGCGATCGCCATGCTTCTTCTGCCGTCGTTCGTGCTCGGGTTCGCCGCGAGCGCGTGCGCGCAGGTGGATCAAGGCAGTGAGGCCGCGTCTCCCTTCGAGATGACCAACGCGTACCACATCCAGGGCGGCGATCAGATCGCCATTGCGATCGACGACGATCCCACGCTCGCGCAAAACGTAACCGTGCTCGACGACGGAACGATCGATCTTCCCCTGATCGGGACGCTCGCGATCGGCGGCATGTCGCCACAGGGCGCGGCGCACGCGATCGCGCGGCGCCTCGCCGTGTACATGCGCCGGCCGCAAGTCGTCGTATCGGTCGTCAAAGAGGGCCTCCTCGAGGTGACGGTACTCGGCGACGTCAAGACACCGGGGAAATACCAGCTGCGCTCTCAGGGACGCCTTCTCGACGCGATCGCTGCCGCAGGCGGCGTCGTGGACGTCGAGACGGGAGTCTATCCCGTCGCCCGCATCGCAACGCCGGGCGGTGGCGACGTCGCAACGATCTCGCTCGAAAATTTGCTCCAGCGCGGTGACACGTCGCTCGACGTTCCATTGCAGCAGGGAGCGATCGTGTATGTGCCGGGTCCGATGACGTTCACTGTTCACGTTTTGGGCGCGGTCGACAAGCCAGGCGCGATCGTCGTGCACGAAGGAGATCGTCTCTCCATCGCGATCGCCGCCGCAGGCGACACTCGGCAGGCGAACTCCGATCTCAACCGCATCGCGCTCACGCGACACTTCCCCAACGGAACCGTCGGAACGTACCAAATCAATCTCTACCCCGCGCTCCTGCGCGGCGACGAGCGCTACGACGTCGTCCTGAAGCCCGGCGACGAGATCTTCGTACCGGAGGCCAACGGCCGCATGATCGGTGAGGGCTTCTTCTCCGGCTTCCTCTACCTGCTCGGAACGCTGCTGCACTTCTAGAAAGCAACCATGAGTACGCTAACGCTTGCCGAACGCCCCCCCGCCGACCTGACCTCGGGTGATATCCACGTCGGCCGTTTCGCGCGGCCTTTCCGCAGGTACGGCAAGCTCTTCGTGACGATCGCGGTGGTCCTTGCGGTGCTCGGCACGCTCGCGATCTTGATCCTGCCGCGCAGCTACACGGCGGAGGTCCGCCTCATCGCCGGCAACCCGAACCGCGACGCAACCGACATTACCGGCAATGCCGGGTCGCAGCAGCAGACCGACTTGCCGATCCTCAACGCCTTGGTCATCGCGACGGGCTTGCAGTCGACCCAAACGTACGCGGAGCTCATTCAAGAGACGCCGGTCGCGCAGCGCGTCGTGGACGATCTTCACCTTCCGATCGGCGCGGAGGCGCTGCTCGGCCGCATTCGGGTTGCCCCGATCAACGACACGCCCATGCTCAGTCTGCGGGCATCGTGGGGCGATCCGCAGACCGCGGCCACGATTGCCAACGACATGGCGTCGGCATTCGTTCAGCGCGAGCGCGATCTCGTCGCGCAGCAGGCCGATGCCGGTATCGCGTTCATCGCTTCGCAGCTTCCGCTCGCCGAGGCGCAGGTGCGCCAAACGAACTTCGCCGCCGCGAGCTTCATGGCGGCGCACCGCCTCACCGACGCGACGACGCAGGCGACGCAAGCGGCCACCACCCTCGACGCGCTCGATCAAAAGATCGCGCAGACGCAGGTAGACCGGCGGCAAGCGCAAGCGCAGCTCGCAGCAATTCAAGGTGAGATCGGTCAGACGCCGAGCATGATTCCCGGCCAGGCCGTAACGGCTCCCAACCCGGTCATCCTCCAACTGCGCCAGCAGCTAAGCGACGCACAAGTGCAGCTCGCTGATAACGCCCAACGCTTCACCAACAAGCACCCCGTCATGGTGCAGCTCCGCAGGAAGATCGCGGACCTCGAGGCGCGCATCGCGGCGATTCCGGCCACGATCGCACAATCGAACACGGCGGAGTCGAACGCGGTCGCCGTGCAGCTGCGGCAGCAAGCCGCGCAGCTCGAGGCGCAAGTCCAGGCCGACGCCGCAGCCGTCGCGGCGATGGACGCGCAGCGGCACGCCATGCTCCCGTCGATCCAGGAGCTCCCCGGTACGACCGCCACGCTCTCCGTGCTGCAGCGTCGCGCAAAGCTCGCACAAGATGCGTACTACGCAATGCTCCAAAAGTATGACGAGTTGACGGTTGCGAAATCGACCGCGCTCAGCGATCTCACGGTCACGCAGCCGGCCGCAGCGCAGAACGCGATCCCGACGCCGAGTCTGAAGATGGGCCTCATCGCCGTGGCGCTGCTCGCGCTGGGCGTCGCGTTCGGGGTCGTGCTCGTCCTCGATCTCTTCGACAGCCGCGTCGGTGACGAGCGCGACGTCGAGCAACTCTCCGACCTGCCGGCACTCGGGCGCGTTGACGACGTGAGCGGCTCGGTTGCGAACGGCGACGAGTCGCGCAGACGCCTGCGCATGGAGGCCGCATACGACGAGGTCCTCGACGCCATGCGTTTCAGCGGTACGTCGGCACCGCGCACGATCGCCGTGCTCAGCCCGTCGCAAGGCGATGGCAAATCAACGGTCGCCGTGAACCTCGCGCTCGCTCTCGCTGAACGCCACGGTCCCGTACTCGTCGTGGACGCGGACTTGCGCAGGCCTTCGGTGCACCGTCTTCTGCGCGTCGCGGAGATGCCCGGCCTTGGAGACGTGCTCGAACGCGGGCTGCCGATCGAACAGGCGACGCAGCGAACCGCACATCAGCAGATCGACGTCCTCGCCGGCGGCTCCGCCGTACGCGATCCCGTCGTCGCACTCGAGTCCGGACGCCTCCGCCGGCTTCTCGCGAGCGCAGGCCAGCACTACGCGAGCATCATCGTCGACACATCCGCCCTTGGACCCGTTCATGATGCGCTCGAGGTCGCCCGTAGCGTCGACGCGTCGCTGGTCGTGATCTCGGCGGGCCGCACGCGCGTAAAGCAACTCACTCGCGCGCTCGATCGTCTCGCGCGCGCAGGCATCGGCAGCCTCGTCGGATATGTGCTAAACCGCGCGAAGACGACGAACGAGCGTCTCGCCTACTATGCGCGTTCCGGAAAGCTGCGCTAACCGTCCTCGAGACGGGTTGCGCCCCGCCAGCCGAGGAGCGTCGCAGCCATCTCCGTGCGATTTGCGCAGTTCGTCTTCGAGAGAAGGCGTTTGACGTGATCGTTGACCGTCGTGTCGCTGATCGAGAGCCGCTTTGCCATCGCCGGCGTACCCAGCCCGGAGAAGAGCAGCGCGATCACCTCGAGCTCTCGATTCGTCAAGCGGAAACGCCGAACGGCGTCCGCCAGCAGCGAACGGCTCTCGTACGGCTCCAGCACCAGCGCCACGCCGTAGCGGCGCCCGTGCTCGAGCGGCACGACGCGAACGATGGTTTCGGCGGAGGGCATGAACGCCTGCTCCACGCGTTGGGTCGGATCGCGCCAAGCGCTCGTGATCTCTCGCACGGTACGCTCGATCGCCGGCGGGAGGCGTCCACCGGGCAGACTCCAGCGATCGACGCGCCGCAAGCGTCGCGGCCTGCTTGCGTACTCGACCGCGAGATTCTCGTTGAGCAAGATGAGCGCCGGCGCGCTGCGCGAGCGCGCGCGTTCCAGATCGGTGAGCTCGCCTTCGAACTGCGCGTGGGTGTCGAGCGCGTGCAAGACCTCGGCACGCGCCTCCGTGAGCACCGAGCAGTCGTCCAGGAGAAACTCGCCGCTGTGCGCATCGCGCAGCAGCAACAGTGCACCCAGGCCCCCGCGCTTGTCTTCGAGATGGACCGTCAACCCGTGGCGATATGGCTCGGTCCGCGTCGAGGGCATGCCGATTGCAGATGGCGGGTTGATGCTCCGCCGTGCAGCGATCTCCGCTCGTACCATGCCCAGTCGCTCCGGTACGACGCGCGGATCTCCCGAGAGATACTCTCCGATCACCGACTCGTGACGGCGATACGAGAACGCCCATGCGTCGGCGGGAACCAGCGTCGCGTAGGCGTCGATCACCGCCTGCAGCCGACGACCCTGCGGAAAGTGAATCGCGACCGATCGCAGCGATGCGATCATCTCGCGTGCGGCGTTGCTGCGACTCATGCTGGCGCACCCATCGATCATCATCATAGCGAATGCCCGTGCTGCGGTCCTGGTCGGCCTAACGCCGGCCGGGAAAGAGTTCGTAAAGATTGCTCTTGTCGAGGGCCCGATGGTCCCGTTGAAAACGTAGACCGTGCGCGTTTTCCCTCAGGCGTGGGAGTATAAGTGCGGTCGCGCGCTTGCTATAAACGCAACAGAGGGCAACCGTACCCAATCGGCTCGCTCAATCCTAGTGCAACTTGCCTTTGGGAGTTAGGCCGGAAGGCCTGGAGAGAAATCGAATGCCATTGACCTCGACCTCCAACAAGACTCGGATCTTCATCATCGAGGAGCAGGCGCTTTTCGGTAAGGCGCTCTGCCAGCTCTTGGCCGCGGAGCCGACGTTCGAAGTGCTCGGCGACCTGCCGCGCGTCGATCCCGCGGCTCCGCCTCGCGTCTCGGCGGATCTCGTCGTTCTCGACCTCAACGGCCCCTCCATCGATTATGCGGACGAGATCGCCCGCTGCCGTCAAGCCTTCGGGAAGGCGCGCGTCTGCGTACTCTCGACGCAGCTGCGGCCGGAAATCATGCAGCGCTGCGTCGCCGCGGGGGCCGACGCGTACTTAGCAAAGGACGTTTCGCCCAGCGAGCTCATTCGCGCCGTCAAGACCGTGGCAGGCGGCGAGAGCTACGTCGACCCCCGCATTGCCGGCTCCCTCCTGCGCAAGCGCCTCCTCTCGGACGGGCGCATGTCCAGCGACGAGCTCTCCGAGCGCGAAGGCGAGGTCGTTCGCTTAATCGCTCAGGGTCTCTCCAACAAAGAGATCGGGGTTCGCCTCTGCCTCTCTGAGAAGACCGTCAAGAACCACGTCAGCAGGATCCTGTCAAAGCTGAACATCTCCGCCAGGGCTCAGGCCGTCGTGTATGCTATTCGCATGGGACTCGTCTGATGGAGATGACCTTCAGGACCCTCGCGCAGGGCCCTAAGCCACTGTGGCCGTGGCCTGGCGCACCGTACGCTCATAAGGAACATGATCGCCCATCTTCCCGGAGTCTAAGGCTCGGTGCGCACCTACGTCGTCGAGCCGCAGCAGATCTTCGTGCCGAGCCTCCTGCAGCTCTTGCAGGAGTCGGGCTGCTCGATCGTGCGCGTGCAGGACGCGCTGGTTCCGCTCGACGTCATGCGCACGCGTCCGCAGATGCTCTTCTTCGACTGCGACATTGCGGACGACGCAACGATGCGCGACCTTCAGTTCGTGGTGGACTCGATGCCGGCGCTCGATCTGTGCTTCTACTCGCGAACGCCGCCCGGCGAGTTGCAGACGCAAGCGCCGAGGAGACTTCTCTACTTGGAGAAGTCGGCTTCGCATGAAACGCTCTTGGGCGCTCTCGCCCGCTTCACCGTCAACGTCTGACGATGCCGCGCGCGCTCGCGCGCGAGAGCATTCGCACTTCTTCACCCCGGGACGACACGCCAGATGATGTTTTGGAAGTTCCAGACGCAGCGCACCGACGCTGCCGAACCGGCCGCGACCCCGGTCTTCGTGCCGGCAGCGGCGCCCGCTTCCGCACCCCCGCCCGTCACCGCACCGACTCCTCCGCAGCCGCCAGAGCAATCCATTGCGCCGGCGGTGCAGCCGGAGTTTGCGCAACCCGTACAGCAGCAGCCCGTGCAGGCTCAGCCGGTACAGCCTGCGATGCTGCCGTCCAATTACACGCAGGCTGCGCAGAGCACGATGCAGTTTCTCGCAGGCGCGTTGCATCTTCCGTCGTGGGTGCTCTTCAAGAATGCGAGCGGCACGCTGAGCGTGGTCACCGGCATCGGTGAGTACCAGCGCTATCTGCCGGTGCACGAGCTCTCGGTCGGACGGCTCTCCGACCTTCCGACCGTGAATCTTCTCGGAGCGGCTCCGCCGATGAGCGCCAATGGCGGCATCGACCGTCGGCAAGGGGGCATCGACCCCGCAACCGTGGCGCCCTTCGGCGTTCCGCTCGTCGACATCGACGGTAATCTCTTCGGCGTTCTCTGCGCCTTCGGCGAGCGCAACGCGGTCGAACGCGTCGCGAACGCGCGTGGGCTCCTCGACTATGCAGTATCGATGCTGGGCGCGGTAGTTCGCACCGAGCTCACGCTCGAGGAAGCAACGCGCCGCACCGAGCGCGCTCAGGCCGACGCGCTTGTCGATCCGCTCACTGGGCTGCACAACCGCCGTGCCTGGGACCAGCTACTCGCAACCGAGGACCAGCGCTGCAACCGTCACGGATACGATGCCGTCGTATTCGTCATCGACCTGGATGGCCTCAAAGCGGTCAACGACCGCTTCGGACACGAAAAGGGTGACGAGCTGATCAAAAACGCCGCAACGGCACTCGAACGATGCGTCCGGCGAACCGACGTCGTCGCACGCGTCGGCGGTGATGAGTTTTCCATTCTCGCGGTGAAATGCGACGCGAATGCCGCAGCGCGCATTCGCGAGCACATCGAGTCGACTCTGCTGCGCGCGAACGCGTCTGCGACGGTTGGTTTTTCCGTGCGCTCGGAGGCCGGAGACCTCTTCGAGGCGTGGCGGCAGGCCGACGGAGCGATGTATCACCGCAAGCGCGGGAATCCGCGCCGCGGCCAACGTGCGACCGACGAAAACGTCGCGCAACCTTCTCCTCCGGCGGCCGCTGCTGCGCCTCCAGCGACCCCTGTTGCGCCTCCCCCGCCGTCACCGCCGGAACAAACGGCACCCCCATCTCTGCCGCAGCGCGCGCCCGCTGCGACGCAGCCGCAAGCCGCACCGCCGCCGGTCGCCGTCGAGACGTCCGTCGTGACGCAGATCCTCGAAAGGGTGCTGCCGGCGCTCGTCAGTGGACTTCAGAAGGCGGCTCCGGCTCCCGCGCCGCCTCCGCCTCCGACGCCGCCTCCGACGCCGATCTTCGCAGCTCCTCAGGCGCCGCCGACGGCCACGCGACCGCTCATCGTTCCGGGCGAAGCGGAGATTCCAACGTATATGCCGCCCCCCACGCCTCCGCAGGCCGCGCAGCCGGCTCCCGCGCCGATCGTGGCGGAGCCGCCCTCTGAACCGCCGGTTCCCCAACCCGAGCCAGCCCAGCCGGAGGCTCGGCCGCAGCCGGAGGCTCAGCCGCAGCCGGAGGCTCAGCCGCAGCCGTCGCCCTCGCAGCCGAGTGAGGATCTCATCGACATCGTCTCGCGGCTCTCGCGCCTCTCAGATGCCGACCGACGGCTTCTCGACGTGTTCTTCAAAGGAAGTCGCTGAAGCGTCAGCCTCGTCGGAGAGGATGCAATGAGCGATCGCCGTCCAGTTCGAGTGCTCGGCGCGATTGACGCGCTCGTGAGAGCCGTCACGCGCAATCCGCAACACGCTGCGGCCGAATGCGGCGGCCGTGCGCGCCCAGAGCATCTCTTCGCCTTCTCGACGCGACGCGGGGACGAGGACCGCGGAGGCCGCGCACAACGCGGGCGGCAGCTCCTCTACGGTCTGCACCGTCAAGCAGCGAAATGCAACGCGGTCGCGTCTGAGCGCGTGCAGCACCCGCTCGAGTGCAGTCGGAGGAACCGCGTCCGCCAAGACGAGGACGGGAGCCGCCGCGTCGACCGGAACCACGGCCTTCGGCTCCACGACGATCCAATCGTCGAGAAGCTCCAGCCGTTCGACGACGCTCGGCATTGCACCGCCCACGACGCGCGCCCAAACGCTTTCGTGACACAGTACGCGCGTTGCCGACGCGAAGAGCGGGGCCGCGGCGAGCAGCGCTTTGGCCACCGCGGTGCCGGGCGGATCGCATGCGTGGCCGTACTCGCGATGCGCGAGGAGCAGAACGGGCACGACGTGCGCTTTTCCCCAGGACGCAACGGCCACAGGGACCGCCGAGCGCTCGTACGCAAGCGGCGCATGCTCTATGAGAATACGTGCAGGACGGTGTGCCGCGATCCGTTCGAGCAGCTCGTGCAGCGGCATGGAGTTTGCAGCAAAAACCTTCACGCGCGTGGACGACGAGGAGCACGCGCGAGCGAGCTGCGTCGCGTGGGCAGTAAGAATCGCATCGCGACGCACGCCGTCAAAACGCGATTCATGCGCCGGCAATACGATGGCGAGGGAATCCACACACGCGCCTTCGCGCTCGGCACGCGCAATCCCCGGGATGCGTCGTGAAACCGCTCGTTCTCCACGTCGCCGCGTTCTCAAACCCTGCCGGTGGCGGGTTCGTCAGCGCGCTGCAGAGCTTGGCGAAACGCAGCGAGTTTCGTACCGCGCTGCTCTGCCCGCGCGCGAGCGAGTCGTACGCTTGGACGCATGCGTTGCGAGCGTCCGGCGTCGACGTCATTCACGCGAGTACGGCACTCGACGTGGCAGCTGCGGTAGCCCGTAGCGGGCCCGACGTCGTGCACGCGCATTTCGTCGACTGGATGCTGCCGGCGACGCTCGGGGCGACCGCCGCGCACGCGCGGACTGCGTGGCATCTGCATTCCGCCGTCACGCCGAGCCGCGGCGCGCGCAGCCTCGCCCGGCGTCTGAAGTACGCGAGCGCCAAGCGTCTCGTCGAGCGCTTCTTCTGCGTCGCCCCGGACATCGTCGAATACCTGCGGCAGCACCGAGTGCGCCCCGATGCGATCGTCGAGCTCCCAAACGGCGTGGATCTCGAACACTTTCGCTCGCCCACGCTGGTGGAGCGAGCCGCTGCTCGGCGTCTCTTCCACTTGGCGCCGCACGACCGCGCCATAGCATTCTTCGGTCGCGACGCGGTCGTCAAGGGCGCGGACCTGCTCGCAAGCGCGCTGCGGCTGACGCATGAGAAACCGCAAATCCTCGCGATCGCTGCGTCGCCTGCGTCACTGCAGGCGCTCGGCGACGAACGCATTATCTCAACCGGTACGCTGTCTGACGTCCGCGACGCTCTTTGGGCCGCAGACGCACTCGCGCTCCCGAGCCGCGGGGAAGGCATAGCCTATTCGCTGCTCGAGGCACGCGCGTGCGGGCTGCCGGCAGTGGCGAGCGCTCTTCCCGGCGTGCTCCGCGCTCTGGGCAGCGACCCGGCGACGCTCGCGGTCGACTCCGGCGATGCAGCCGCGCTCGCGCACGCCCTCGATTGCGCGCTCGCACTTGGCCCGGTTCCCCTTCTTCCCGCGACCGCCGCCGCAATCTCTCTCGATCACTGGGTAGAGGAGCTCGCTGCGTGGTACGTGACGGATTTGGCGGCGTGATGCGCGTCGTTCACGTCGTGACGCAGCTTGGGACCTATGGCGGGGAGCGCCTCGTCGCGGCGCTTGCCGCGGCACAGCGTTCCGCTGGAATAGACGCATCGATCGTTACGATCTACGATTCCCCGGCGGCGACGCCGCCGCAAGGGGTTACCGTCTATTCCGCAGGGCGTCACGGCACTGGTGCTCGAGGCGGTGGAATAAGCTTTTTCTTTCGTTTGACGTCGCATATCCGGCGGCTTCGCCCGGACATCGTTCACACGCATCTCGCACATGGGAAGCATTGGGGGCGCCTCGCGGCGCTCGCGGCTGGAGCGCGATGCATCGTGCACACCGAGCACGGCAACGACTTTTCTACCTCCCTCCTGCGCCGCGCGCTGACGCGCCTGCTCCACCGGCAAACCGCCGGCATCGTCGCATTGACGCACGCCCATGCAGAACGCATCTCCGCCTTCGAGCGCGTCCCCGCCGGTCGCATCGCCGTCGTTCCAAACGGCATCGCGCTCGAGGCCATCGGTACATGCAGTCGCGAGCGGGCGCGCCGCGCACTCGGCGCGCCCGCGGGCGCGCGCGTCATCCTCTTCCTTGGGCGCCTGGATTCCGTGAAGCAACCGCTTCGCGCGCTTGCGGCGTGTGGGTTGCTTCCCGCGGAGTTGAACGCGCACGTCTATTTCGCCGGCGAAGGCCCGCTGCGCGATGAGATTGCGATCGCGGCGAACGCGGAGGGAATCGCAACGCGCGTGCACCTTCTGGGCTATCGCACCGACGCGGGTATTCTTCTCCATGCAGCCGATGCCGTGCTCAACACGTCGCAGAGCGAGGCCATGCCGCTATCGCTGATCGAGGCGCTGTGCGCCGGCGTACCCATCGTTTCTACACCGTGGCCCGGCGCGCGCGAGGTTCTCTGCGATGCGGCGGTCAGCGATGACTTTCAGCCGGCGTCGATTGCGAGGAGCCTCGAAACGGCCCTTCGCCGCGCGCACCAGGGGTCCGACGACCTTTCCCTGCTCCGAACGCGCTTCTCGATCGAGCGCACCGCGGCAACCTATGCTCGGCTCTACGAGAAGCTTGCCGGCTCTTACGCTACTGCGCGAGGATGAGGCCCGCATTCGCGCCGATCGTCGACGGCGCGGCGTTCGACCACACCGGGGTGCCGCCGGCAGCCCACGTTGCGCTCGTGTTGCGCACGAGGACGCGCGAGTAGTGCTGGGTCAGGCCCGCGAGCTCGAGTGGTGACCCGGTAGCATTCACGACCGCGGCGCAATAGCCGATCGAGACGCCGTTCTCGTAGCAGCTCGCGTACTCGCGGACGAAAAGCCCGGGCGCGCTTTCAAACGCGGTGACGTCGTTCGAGAGCGGAGTAGCGCTGCGCGGATCGGTCGGAACGATCGATTCCTCAGGAAACGTCATATCGTTCGTGCCCACGCTACGCGGCGCCACGTTGGCCTCCGCCAAGAACTCGATCGAGTAGACCGGGTCGTAGACGATCCAGTGGCTCGCGATCTGAAACATCAAGCCCGATGCGTCGGCATCCTCTTCGACGACGAACTTTCCACGACTGTGATAGAGAAGGATGGCGTCCGCGCGATCCATCCATGCCGACGGATCCGCGCGCTGCGTCCACGCGTTCTCGGCCATCGCACCCTCCACGCGCGACGCGCTCAGCCACTGGACGTCGTACGCATCCGTTCCGAGCCCGTCGTTGCCGATAACGGCGTGCGCCGAGGCGTTGACCAGCGCGATCGCATCGTTCGCGTAGGCTTCCTGCGGATTGGCAGCTCGATCCCATTCGTACGCGGTCTCGCCGTACTTGTAACACCAGTACCCCCCGCTGTCGTCGCATCCTGGCGGTGCGTACGCGGCCGGTCCGAAGGTTCCGGTGCACGTGCCGTTGCTGTCGACGACGCAATTGTACGATCCGCCGCCGTCGTCTTCGAACACGTCGCTGGCGTAGCGGTTCTGAAGGGTGACGGTATGGAACGCCCCCTGCAGATCGGGATCGCCGATCGCAAACGGCTCGCTGGCCTGACCGTCGAAGAGGCCGTCCGCATGATCGACGAGCCGGTTGCCGTTACCCTGGTGCTCGTATGCGTGTGCATAGCCGCCGTTCTCCGCGTGGAGATAGCGCGCGACCTGCCCCGCGCAATTATCACCGTTCTCGGGGAAGTCGGATGAGGCAAGAGAGTACCCGGGCGGAATAGGACAGTACGACGAGATGTTCGGGTCCGTGTAGACCACGATGTGCCGCGCGCCGGCTGCGGCGAGCTGCGAGGACGTCGCGTCGTCGGCGTCCCGGTAGTAGACTTCGTTCCAGTCGACGTGCGTCGCCATCCATGCAGCTGGGATTCCGACGTTATCGAGCTCCACGCACGTTTGCGCTGCACTCGCACACGCGTACATCCAGTTTTGCACGTGGGTCGGTACGCTCGGCGACGCGCTCGGCCATCCCTGCGGAACCTGAACGGCAGCGATCGCATGCCCCCCCTGTGCGCCGCATGCGCTTGCGAGAAACGCCGCTCCAACGGCCGCGCCGCGCAGCAATCGCACGGCGTACAAAGTTATACCGCCCATACTTCCTCCTTGATTTCTCCAATACGTGCAGCGAGAAGCTCCATAATCACTCCCCGGTCGAAGCCGGTCGCATAGCGCGATCCTGCGCGGCCGAAGGCGGCCGCGAGCTGCCGGTCACCGGCCAACCGACGAAGCGCATCCGCGAGGGATTCCGGGTCGCCTGGGGCGCTGCAGATTCCGCCGACGGACTCGGCGACCACCCGGCGCGCCTCCCCTGCAGCGCACAGCACGACCGGACATTCGACGGCGAAGGCGTCGAAGAGCTTCGTGGGAACGCTCTCGCCGATTCCTTCGCGTAGCACGACGAGCGCCGCGTCCGATTCCGCGAGCGCTCCGACCGCCCGCTCGCGCGGCAGCACGCCGTAGACATCTACGTTTTCGATGCTCTCCTCGCCGATCCGGGCCAGGACGTGCTCGTAATCGGCGCCGCCGCCGATCAATGCGACGCGAATGTCGTCATTCGCAACGAGTTTTGCGGCATCCAGAATAAGGTCCATGCCGTTGGCCAATCCCATGTTTCCCGTGAAGGTGGCGACGAACTCGCCGTTACGCCGCTTGATGACGCCCCGCTCGGGATCGACGCGGTCGCATCCGTTGGGGGCGAGCAGAATCGCCGTGCGCAGCGCGCGCCGCCGCACATGCACAACCGCCGTCGGCGTGACCGCAACGATCAACGACGCGAGTGAGTAGAGGCGATCGACTACGGCCCCAACGGCGCGGGTTACGAGAGCATTCTCGCGCCAGACGCCCATCTGGACGGGCAGGTCGGGAAAGACGTCTCGCACGTCTACGACGAGGCGCGAACCACGCACGAGCCGTACCGCGAGTGCCGGAAGCGCGAGCGTGATCGGCGGCGAGCTTACGACGACCACGTCGGCGCGCTTCGCGAAGCATAACGCGTATACCGACGCCGACACGGCAAAGCTCAGCCACGCCAAGAAGCGGCCGTGCCGCCGCGCCGTTGCGATGTGTGGAAGGCGGACGACGTCGATTCCGTCGACCAACTCGCGTACGAATCTCCTTCCACGGTACGCTGGATCCACACGCCCCGAGGGGAACGAGGGCATCGGCGCGAGCACCGTGACGTCCATGCCGCGCGCGCGCATCGCTCGCGCGAGTGCCGACATGCGGTGTGCCGCCGCACAGGGCTCGGGAGCGTAGTACTGGGTGATGATGAGCGCCCGAGCCATCAGAGGGTTCTCCCGAAGAGCACGCGCCGCAGAATGGATTTCACGTGCAACGCCGCTCTCCACGCGCGCTCTTTCGCTGCGCTGCGCGCGGACGTGCGGCGAGCGACGTAGTTCTCGAGCAAGCGCACCTGCGTTCCGAAGCGGGCCTTGTAGGGCTCGTCTCCGCGCAAGAAGTCGTATTCTGCGAACCCTTGATCGATCGCGCGCTCGAGCCCTTTGGCGAGCATGCCTATCCCCGGCGAGCCCTTGCCGGCGAGGCGATCGTATGCGAGCATGTAGACGCCCCACGAGCGCCGTTCTGCGTCCACGAATGCCGCTTGTGCGGCAAGTGGACGGCGATCGGCACTCCAGAGCACGGCAATCCGGCAGCAGCCTCGCTCGTACGCCTCGCGAAAGAGCTTGCCGTACGTGCGGCGTGCTTTGTGCAGGTTCGAGCGCCAGCGACGGTGGTGCATGCGCAGGAGCGTGTCGATATACTCGTCCACGGTCGTTGCGTCGGCCTCGACGAGGCTCGCCTCGCGCCACAGATTACGGCGGCGGTTGACGTAGCGTTTGTCGCCGCTGCGATTGCGGGCTGCATACTCCTCCCACGACGCGGGCAGCGGAACGAAGCGGCAGCTATTGCGCGGCTCTTCACTGATGCCATTCCCTAACGAACGAAGATGCGCGACGACGTGCCCGACGCGCGGATCGCGAACGTTGCACGCCCGGAACAGGTCCCACGGCATCGCGTCGATCGCGCACGCGATCTCCTCGAGGATGTCCTCTCCCTCTTCTGCAATCAGCGCGCCGTAGTCGGCAGTTGGGTAGGCGCCGAGCGCGAGCTCGCGATACAGGCGAAGCGGTCCGACTGCAAGACCGCTCTCGACGAGCACGCAGAAACCGACGTACCGCGCGTCGCGCGCGACCGCAAGAACCGTCCACCGGCCGCGCATCGCAGCAAAGTACGAGCGCAGCCACTCCCACGAGACGAAGACGCCGCGGCTGGGGTCCTTTCGGTAGAGCCCTTCATAGGGGCCACGTATTCGCTCGAACTCCTCGAGCGTCGCGATCCGCTCGACCGTCACGCGCGATCTCCGTACACGGCCAGCGTGCGCGCCTGAGCGACGAGCCCGAATGCGAGCCAGACGAACTTCGCATCGAAGAGGTCCACGAAGAACGATACGAACGCGAGCGCTGCGAACGCCGCGAGACAGATCGCGCGAACATCGCCGAGCAGCCCCACGCGCGGGAGCGCGCGGGCCATCAGCCATTGAGAGACGCACCAGCCGGCCAGAAGCACGAGCCCGATCAGCCCCAACTCGACGCCGTAGTGAACGATTAGATCGTGGGACGCACGGTGCCAGCCGTCGTCGTACGTCTGAGAGATCTTCAAGTACCAACGGTCGTAGACCGTTGCAAAGCTGCCGGATCCGGCACCGGCGAGCGGATGCTGCAGGAATGCCGCCACGCCCACGTGCCAGATCGACGTCCGGCCGCTTCCACCGTTCCCGGAGTCCGCGAGCGCGCGGATGATGACGTTCGGAAACGCCACGAGCGTCCCGCCCACGATGGCCGAGAGCGGTAGAATCGCGCGCCTCCACGCGCGCAGCGCGGTCAGGAGGACGAAGATCTCGATAGCGAGACCGATCGCGGCTTCGCGCGATGCGGCAAGCGCGAGTGCCGTCAGGATGGCAAGCATCGCACCGGCTGCGAGCGCACGCGCAACGAGCACCCGAGCCCGTACGAACCACGTCAGTGCAACTGCGAACGGAAGCAGCAGCCCGTCACCGTAGAGGTTCGGGTCGAGTGCAGCTTGACCGAAGGTGATGTTGATGCGGTTGTACGCTTGCAGAAACTGCGCTTGTTGGAAACCTTCGGATCTGAACTCGTAGATGCCGATCGCTGCCGCGACGACGCCACTCGCCAGGATGAAACCGAGCAGTGGGACCAGATCGCGGCGCCGGATGGGAAAGCACGCGACGGCAAGGTACAAACCTGCGAGCTGCAGCAAGGTGAGCGCCTCCCGGCCGGGGTCCTCGCCGATCGACCAGAGGGTCGAGAGCGCCATCCACCCACAGAGCAACGCAAGCCATACGACCGCGCGCGGCGGCGTGCGCACGCTCTGCGTACGCACGGCATAGAGAATCAACGCTACGGCCGAGAGTAATCCCAAGAGACGGGCGATCGTTCCTTCGTGCCGGCTCAACAGGGTGAAGACGTCGAGAGGCGCAGCGACGGCATAGAGTCCGTAGGGCACGATCAGCGGCCTCGTCCAGGCAAACCACGCCGCGAGTGGCACGGCGGCGGCGGCGAGCACCTCGATCAGTCCAGAAGTTCCGCGCTGCGCGACGGTACGAGAAGCCCAAACGACCGTCGCTCCGGCCATGAGCAGGACCGCCGCGATTGCGGCAACTCCCGGCTCTGCGCGCCGCGCCGTGACGCGCATCACGTGAACCGCGCCTGCAGCATGCGCAGGGGTTTGCGCAGGGACCAGCGCGCGAACTGTGCGTCGAGTGCGACCCAACCGTGACCGTGCGAGAGGGTGTGTACGCCGATAGCGTCCCGGCGCGCGATCATGGAGACGTCGATGCGTGCGACGCACGCTTCTTCGAAGTCTTCCGGGGTGAGCACATCGACGCGCTGGATCGCGATCGCGCGGCCGTATCGTCCGCTGCAATCCTGGGCCGGACGATGGAGAACGCCGCCGCGCAGAAAGAAGTTTCCGGCAGGTCGCGCGCCCCTGACGTCGACCTTTGCCGGATTGCGCTTGTGAGCATGCCACGGGCCGCCCGGATGCTCCGACCAGTAGATGCGTAGCGCGTAGTTCGGGCCGTCATCGGCAAGCGTACAGAAGAGCCACCACCGGCCGTCGTGACGGATGATCGTCGGGTCGACCGCTGCAACGCCTTCGAGAATTGCCGTGACGGGCTCGGCCTCCAGACCGGACATCCGATACGCTCCGAGGCTTCCGCGCGCGTGTTGTTCGGGCGTCAGCCATAGCTCTTGGTCCACCTCAAACACGTACGGATACGACGCGGCGTCGAGACCGTCGAGGACGGGTCGGCGCTCGCCGTAGCGATCGTCGAGGTCGATAGAGACGATGCTCGGCGTCGATCCGTTCATCGTTTCGCAGAGTAGTCGCGGGCCGCCCGACTCTCCGCGCATTACGAAGGGATCCGCGAGGAACTCCCGCTCGTCGCGCGCGACCCAGTGCAGCCATGCATTACGAGGATTCTCGATGAAGCGCTCAAGCGAGCCGTTCGTCACGGCAACGTCCCAACGAACGTCTTCGAACACGGCGCGCAGGGCGTGCCCGGCGAATCGCACGAGCTCGCGAAACGCGAACCGAACCGCGTCGACGAGCCCGATGCGCTCGGCCGGCGCGGCATCTTTCCACTGCTCCGGCGCGCTTCGCCGTGCCGGCGACTCCAGTTCTTCACAGATCCACGCTGCCGATTGCTGGACGACGCGCTCCAGCGTTCGCGCGTGGCGCGACGCGTACGGAAAGCACCCTTGCCTCAGCACGCGCGCGTCCGGTGCGCGCTCGACCAAGGCCGCCTCCACGCTCTCGCTTCCGCGAAGCGCCTCGCCGAACGCCGGCATGTCGCCGTACTCCTCCCCGATCTCGACGCTCCAGGATCGAGCGAGCGGCAATCGCGCCTTTGCGCGCGTGGCGGCCGCCCGCAGATCCAGCACGCGTTCCCCCGGCGAGCATTCCTCGATACGCGTCACCACCACCACATCGACGCCGCGGCTTCGCAACGCCGCAATCATCTGCCGCTTCCAGCGCTTCGGCCGACGCGTAACGAGAACGACGAGCGACGGGTTCATGCCGCAGCGACCAACGCGGTCGAACGGAATGTCCCGCGCCCGATAACGTGCACGTCGAAGCCGGCGGCGTTCCAGCGATCGACATCGACCGCGTTACGACAATCCACCAATATTCTCGAGCGAACCACGGCCGCAACGGCCTGCGGGTCGAGCTCGCGGATCTGGCTGTGATCCGTGACGATCACCAGCACGTCCGCGTCGCGCGCCGCGGCTTCGAAATCGGCGATGACCGTCCCTGGATACTGCGTTACGATCGGGTCATAAACGCTGACCGTGTAGCCGGCGTCCGCGAGCAAGTGCTCGATCGCGAGCGTCGGCGTCTCGCGGGCGTCGTCGATGTCCGGCTTATACGCCGCGCCCAGCAGGGCGATCTTGTGATCCGCGGTTTCGATCGGCGCGACGCTGCGAACGATGCGCGTGACGACGTGCGGCATGCGCTCGTTCACGCGACGCGCCGTTTGAATGAGTTCGCTCGCAAACGGATTGGCGTTGGCCAGGAACTGCGGGTCGACGGGAATGCAGTGCCCTCCCACACCGGGTCCTGGGGAGAGAATGTCGACGCGCGGATGGCAGTTCGCGAGCCGAATCGTCTCCCACGCGTCGATGCCGAGTGCCTCGGCGAGAATCGCGAGCTCGTTGGCGAAGGCGATATTCACGTCGCGATAAGCGTTCTCGACAATTTTGACGGTTTCGGCCGTCGTGAGGTCCGTGACGTGAATCTCGCCGCGCGCAAAGGTTGCATAGACGGCGCGCGCCATCTCCGCGTCGACCGGGCGGCGTCCTCCGACGATGCGATCGTTCCAGAGCAACTCGTCGACGATCTTTCCGGGAAGCACGCGCTCCGGACAGTGGGCGAGGTGAATCGCATCGAGATCGCGCCCGAGGGCGCGAAACGTTCGCTCGGCGACCGCAAGAGTCGTTCCGGGCGGCACCGTCGATTCGAGCATGATCAGGTTGCCGTCTCGCACGAGCGGCACGATCGTACCGAAGGCCGCCTCCACAGCGCGCAGGTCGGGACGATGATCGACCGTCGGCGTCGGAACGCAGATGACGAACGCGTCCGCAGGGAATGGCATCAACGACGGGTGCAGACGTCCGCTTTCGAGAGCGCGGCGCACCAAGTCGCGGACGCCGCGCTCGGCGAGCTCAACGCGTCCGGCCGCAAGGCCGGCGATGACTTTCTTGTCCGTATCGTAGCCGAGGACTTCGTGGCCGCTCTCCGCCAGCATCGCTGCGGTGGGGAGTCCGATGTATCCGAGACCGGCGACGGTGATTTTCATGACGCTCGTGCGCCTCCCAATAGTGCTCGTAGCTGTGCCGCAGTGCGTTGCGGATCGTGCATGCGGCGCGCACGTTCCAAGGCTCGGGCCGCGCGGCGGCTGCGCTCCGAAGGGTCGGTCGCATCCAGGATTGCGCGAGCAAGGTCTTTCGGACGCTGCGGCGGCGCGAGAAAGGCGCTCTCCTCGTCGAGAAGCTCGCCGATGCCTCCGGAACGCGTGGCGATGCACGTGACCCCCAGGCTCGCCGCCTCGATGAGAATGGAGGGTATCCCCTCCATCATGCGCACGCCGTCGTCGCGACTCGCCAGAATCACAGCGTCGTATCGCCCAGCGCCGAGCTCGGTTAGCAGGCGACGGCGATCGAGGTATCCGCGAACGACGACGGCATTACGGCACGGCAACGCGCTCGCGCGCTCGCGCACGTATTCGCGCAACGGGCCTTCGCCGCAGAGCGTCAGGTGCAGCCCGGGATTCTCGTCGTACGCGATGGCAAAGGCTTCCAAGAGGTCCGCATGACCCTTCGGCGCGACGTACGCCGCGGCGCAGATCAGACGAAGGCCGTTGCCGGGGCGCGTTCCGGCGCTCGCGCCGAAGAGCCCGGTGCCGAGGCGGACAACGTTCACCTTCCCGGCAACCTCCGGCACTCGGCGTACGAGCTCACCCTTGCCGCGCTCGGAGATCGTTCGCACGAACGCAGCGGAGCGAGCCTTCTCGACGATCATGTTCTCTTCGAAGATGTCCCAGCGGTGCGCCGTACAACTCCACCCAATTGCGTTGACCCGCGCGATGACGAACGCCGCCGTCGCGGGTGTTGAGAGCCAATATGCGTGAACGTGATCGATGCGTTCTCGCCGCAATCGCCCGGCGAGCGCGAGCGCGCGCGGAAAGACGGCGAGGTTCTTGAGCTTCACGACGAGGCCGCCCGATCCGCATAGGATTGCGGCGAGCGCGCGAAGGCTTCGGCCGGGTGCGCGAGCGAACGTCGCACACGCTTCGAGAAGCGCTCTCGCTGACCACGCAGACACGAGGATCGCGGCGGCACCGCCGGTGCCGTGCTGCATCCCGGTATCTGGACGAAGCGGTGCGACCACGAGCCGCTCGACGAGCGGCCGAAGTGCGGCCAGCTCGACGCCGAGAAACGGTTCCGTGTTCGCACACGGGAAACGCGACGAAATCACCGCGAGCCTCATGCGGCCCTGTGAAAAACGACTTCGGCTGCCGTCTTCAGGATCAAGGCGACGTCCATCGCGAGCGACCAATTCCGAATGTAGAACAGATCGTAATCGAGGCGCCCGCCGACAGCGTCGCTGCCCATGGTCCTCGGCATGTAGAGGTGCGAGCACGCCGTCAAGCCGGGAGCGACGAGAAGCCGCTCGCGGTACCGTGGATGCTCCCGCGAGAAGCGTTCCACGAAAACCGGGCGCTCGGGGCGCGGGCCGACGACGGACATTTCACCGCGAAGCACGTTCACGAGCTGCGGCAGCTCGTCGATGGACGTGCGCCGCAGGATGCGGCCCACGCGCGTGACGCGCGGGTCGCCGTCAACGGCCCAGACGGCGCCGGTTGCGGATTCCGCGTCGCGCCGCATCGAGCGCAGCTTCAGTATCGAAAACGTCGCACCGTCCCGGCCGACGCGCGGTTGATGGTAGAACACAGGCCCGCCGCTCTCGAGCCATATTGCAAGTGCGGCGACGGCAAGGATCGGAGCTACGAGAACGAGTGCCGCAGAGGCTACGAGGAGATCGAATGCACGCTTGGCGGCGCGCGACCAGCGCGCGTCGACGGCCGGAACGCCAACCTCCAAGACGGTCGAGCCGTCGAGACAGAGCCCGCGCACGGCAAGGACCGGTGCGCAGCCTTCCGAGGCGAGCACGAGAACGATGCCGCGCCGCGCCGCCGTGCGCGCGAGCTCGTTGATCCTGCCGCCGGTAACCGGCTTCTCGATGACGACGTGCGTCGGCAGATTTTCGCTGCTCGGATCCGAGAGACGGCGCTCGGCTTCGCTCTCGCTCGCTACCGAGACGATGCGGGGCTCGACGAAGAGCCTCTCCTCACCCGCGACGCGCCGCACGACGTAGCGCACCGTGCCAAGCGCAACGCCTGAAAGAAGGACGCCTAAGGTGACCGCGAGGCGTGTCGGCCACGACGTGCCGACGAGAAGAAATCCCGCCACGATGATGATGCCGCTGAGTACGGTAACTGCAAGGGCGTAGTAGATTTCGTCGCGCCGAGCGATCGCGTAAGTCTTCTCGTGCAGGCCGCGTGCTGCCAGCGCAAGGAGCAACACGAGTGCAGCGACGACGCATGCGCCCAGACTCGGCCGCTCGCCCCACACGTCCCGAACGATGGTCGCCGAGATGAGGAATGCTGCGGCCAGGGCGGCGACGTCGCCCAGCGCCACGATACCGCGCCACGCCGGGTTGTAGACGCGCGGCGCAGGCGCGGGTACCGCCGGAGCGACGGCAGCCGCCCCGGCGATCAAAATCTGCTTGCGCGCGAGCGATGCGTTCATGCCTACTCCAATGGTATTGGAGCACGTCGGCGCTCCCGAGAGTCGCGCAGACTCATGCGAGCGGACGAGTCTACCCCATCGCAACCGGGACCATCGGTCCCGCAGGCGTCGCCGGAAGAACTAATGGCTCATTAGCGCCGTCAAGAGTCTGTTAACTCGTGCCGCCGAGTGAGAAAATGTCGCACGCGAAGACTACAATAGGATTCGTGCCGGATAATTCGATCGACGCTCCTACCTGCGGTGCGCTCAATGCCCGCGGCGAGACCTGCGGCCAGCCGGCAAACTATGCCTGCAGCGAGCTGCACGCGCTCTGCCCCAATCACGCGGTCAAGACGACGGGGAGACGGCGAACCGATCGCCGGTGCCGCGTCTGCATGAAGGAAGGACGCGTCAACGACGTCGTGAGCCTTCGCGATCTGCGCCGGACCTTTTCCGCGCATGCGCAGTCCACGCCGGGACGCCCGGGAGAGTGCGCGGCTGCGTACGATGCATTACATCCGTGTCGCCGGCGCGCCGCGTTCGTCTGTCCCAGCGAGCACGGCAGCTGCCGCGCCCACGTCGGATTGCAGCTCGTCGCCATGAAACTGGTGCGCAGCTGTTCGATCTGCGGCGGCGAGCTCGTGGGATGCGCCGACGTACACCCCGCAACGAGCTTGCTGGCAGGAAGCTAGCGAAGTCCTAGGGATCGACCGGTGGACATTTCACCGGCGGCGGACCGGGCGGGGGCCCATACGGCGGCGGCTGATTGTGGTAGTGACCGCCGAAGAAAAATCCGATGAGCGTCAGCGGGATCAACCACCACGATACGTCTTGCCGCACCGTCGTCCTCACGACGACCTGCGTGAGCGCAGGCGGCGGCGTCTGGCAGCCGGCCTGGCACGCAGGCTGGTAGCAGTTCGGAGGCGCTCCCATCATCCCGTTCGGACACTGAGGCTGGTAGCAGTCGGGCGGATTTCCCAGGAGCCCGTTCGGGCAGGACGGCGGCGGCGGAGGCGGCGGGGGCGGCGGAACGTAGGCGACCGGCTCGCTGCGCTCTACGAGCGACAGATTACCGCACGCTGCCGGAATAAAGAGCGCATGAACGTTCGGCCCGACGCGAATGTCGGTCTCCCATCCGTATTCCCCCGCGGGGATGACGACGTCGCGGTACATGTAGACGCTACCATCCCATGCCCACGTCATCGCGTCGAGATGCTGGGGAACGACTCCCCACCGCACCTGACCGGACATGATGTGGCTCACGAGCTCTTGCGTCTCGGCGTCGGTCAGGCCGAGGTCCTGCGCCGCGGTCTCGAACATCGCGTGCCGTTCCCGTACGCGCTCCTGGAGATCCGCAGTCGAGCTCATCGCTCCCAAAAGCGGAGCCGTTCCCAAGACGGGAAGAACGTGCTGCGCCTGTGCTGCTCCACCTACGAAGACGACGAGATAGCTGAAGGCGAGAAATGCCCGCAGTGCCCGAGACAGATAACCAGAAAACAGTGCCATGATTACTCCTTTACCGTACTGTTACGAACGAGCGCCCGTCGAGAGATGAAGTACCGCATGGATAGGGCCGGTAGACCTAGTGCGCGCGGGACGCGTTGCGCCGCGGCGGCAAGGGTAGCAGCGGCGAAGGCGGCAAGAACGGGAGCCACCGGCATCACCACGCAACGCACGACGTCGAACCGATCCGGGTCGACGAGTGCGCCGAACCAGGTGGCCGCACACGCCCCTGCGAGCAACGGCGTTGCCGGATCGGCACGTCGCAGCACCATGCCGGCGATTGCTAGCACGGGAACGACGCTCATGAGGCCCTTGAGCAACGCATGCCCGGCAATGGTTAGCTCCTCGTGCACGAAGAACGCCCGCAGCGTCTCCCCCGCCGGCGCGTATCCCCGCGCGACGAAGTGCTGGTACGTATCCGCGACAATCCATCGGAAGCTCGGGGTATGCGCGTGCGTGAGCGCGATCTCGATGGCGACCGCCCAGAGAGCCGCAATGCCCGTGATCCAAGCAGCCGCTGCTATTCCCGTGCGATCGCCGCGGCGTGGGGCCGCGAACCCGGCGACGATCCCCGCGCCCAGTACGATGTAGGGAATCGGACGAGTGAAGGTGAGCAGCCCGCACAGCGCGGCAAACAGAATTAGCCGCCATGGCGTGAGCTTCGTCATGCACGCGGCTGCCGCGAGGAGCGCTCCCGCGGCAAAGACCACCGCGAGTGGGTCCGTGAGGGCGTCGCGCGCGAGATCGCGCCACGGTGGAAAGAGCGAAACGCCGATCGAGAGCAGCACTGCGTATCGAAGCGGAGCGAAGCGCATGCCCAAGAGCACGACGAGCATTGCTACGGCCACGTAGGAAAGACGTGACACGTCCACGAGCGCACGAAAGCCGCGGTACGGGTACAAGCGCGAGGCCAGCCACGGGTACACGGAGCGTACCGAGAAGAGCTCCCAGTATTCCGGCTTGCCGGTCAGCCACGGGTGTACGAGCGGATTGCGCGCGATCGGCGTACGTGCGTAAAAGCGTGCCGCTTGTGCCTGCGATTGGGCGTACGGCATACCACGGTCCATGAGCATGACGATCGCGTAGTCGTAACCGTCGGCCGTGAACTGGGGCCGCGGACCGAATGCTGCGAGCAGCCCTGCGACGACGACGGCCAAGGCGACCGCGCCAACGACGCGCAGTTTCATGCTACCGCCTCCCGCCTGCATGCGAGTTCCCGTTCCACGTGCGCTGCGGCGTCGTCCATTGCGACGACCTCGAAGCGCCGAGCGTATTCTCGCAGCACCGCGTCGACGAAGGCACGCTTCTTCTCGCCGCGCATCGTCATCCCGGGGAAGAACTCCAACCCCGGCGCGTCACCGGCGCCCAAGAAATCGAGCGGGTGGAGCAGCAGCGACGGCATTGTCTTGGTCCACGCGCACGCGGCGAGCGCGCTACGGAAGTATGCCAGCGCCGCTGTGCGCGAGTAGCTCGCGACGTACAACAAGTAGCTCACGTGAAAGGGCGTGCGTACTCCGGGGGTCACGGTTACCGGAAGCTCGAGAAGATCGGCGTTCGCTATGCGGTGCGGCCGGTTCGGTCGAAGGCCGTCGCTCCACTGCCCGAAGAGCGTCGCGCGCTCCTCGCGCGCAGTCGCGTCGAGGCGAGCATTTCGAAAGTAGTACGCGCGCGCGAGCGGTCCAACAAACGTCGGCAGGGTCGATGCGTCGTACCGGTAGCCACGCTCCGCAAGCGCGTAGACCACCGCGGGCGACACTGCGAATCCCGGGGCGCGAAAGCCGCTCACGCGAACGCCGGTCGCAGCAGCGATCGCGCGTTCCGATCGCTCGAGCTCGGCGTGCACCTCTTGCGCCGTGTAGCGGTTCATCCACGATTCGTGGCGATGCGAATGGTTTCCAACGTCGTGCCCGGCCCGCACGATCGCACGCAAAGCATCCCGGTTCTCCGCTCGTTCGGCATCCGCGCCAACCACGAAAAACGTGATGCGCGCGCCAGCCGAAGCGAGGCGGTCGAGCACGAGCGGTACGAGCGAAGAAAGATAGGAAGGATACTCCCGCCACCGCTCGTCGCCGCGTATTTTGAGGTACGACCAGAGATTATCGAGATCCAGCGAGAGCGCGGCTTTCATGCGCGTACCTCCAGATGGGATCGTTGTCGAGCTCCGCCAAGGCCGCGTCGACGACGCCGATCGTGTCGCTGACATTCAGGGTTGCATAGCGCAAACGGCCGTTGTTCACGACGGCGATCCGTCGCAACGACGTGCGCGCCGGAGGCAGGCTTTGAGCGCGCCCGATGCGCGGGAACGGAAACACGTGCGCTGCGCGCGCGACGCGCGCCGCGACGACATCGCAAGCGGTGAATCCCGCAAAGACGCGGGAGAGGCCACGCGTTGCCTGCGCGATCAGGACCTCGTCGGAGAGCGTGAACGCACGCTCGTCGGCAGGGCCGTACTTCGGCACGTAGACGAGATCGTAGCCGCCCAGCTGCGCTCGATCGACGAGCGCGCTCATGTTGATGACGCCCGTGAACGGGAAGCCTGCATCGGCGACGTTCGTGACGTACGCATTCCCCAGCCTCCGGTTCACCAGCAGCGAGACGCACACGACGCCGAAGTAGCGGTCCTGTGCGAAGGTGCGGCGCTCGGCCGCGGTCAGCTGCGGGCAGAGCGCCGCACAGACCGGTGACGGTACCGTGAGAATGGCACGGTCACCGGAGATTTCGCCGGATTCCAGCGCAACGCGGACGTAGCCGTCGTGCAGCGTGACCTCACGAACGCGACTGCCCAGAATGAAATCGACGCCGAGCCGGCGCAGTCGCGTTTCGAGCGCCGCCAAGATGGCCGCGTACCCGCCGCGCACGTACCCATACTGCTCGCCCCCGATGCCGCGCCGTCGTGCGCCCTGCAGGCGCTTGATCGTGGCTCGGATGAATGCCGCCGAAGCGGTCGCGTAGTGGTCGCCGAGCTTCGCGCGCAATAATGGACGCCAGATGCGCTCGACCGTCGCTTCGCCGGACCAGCGCGTCAAGTATTCGACCACGCTCTCCCAGTCGTAGGCGGCGTCGTTGCCGGAGTAGCGCGCGTGCGCGATCGTTGCCAGCAAGCGAAGCTTGTCGACGATCCCGAGCTCTGGGAACGTGAGAAAATCCAATGCCCCTGAGAACGGATAGAGCTTGCCCTCGACGTAGAGCGCCGTCTTCACCGGCGAGAAGACGAGCCGCTCGCCGAGGCCGATCTCGTCGAGCAGGGCACGCGTTTCCACGTCAGACGCGAGGATGACGTGATAGAAGCGATCCCAGGTGACTCCGCCGATGTCCCAGGGGCGCGTCAGGCCTCCCACGGCCGTCTCGCCGTCGACGATGCTGACCTGTTCGCCGCGCGTCGCGAGGCGCAGCGCCGTGACGAGCCCGGCGATGCCGCCGCCGACGACGAGCGTTCGCGCGCTCACGACTCGCTCACCATTCCGGCGCGTATGCTGTAAGCGCGGCCGCACGGAGCGCAGACGACATCGCGCGTGACCGAAGACCCTCCGTCATCGAATCGCAGGATCGGCTTTCCGCAGCGGCAGACGATGCCTACCGAGTGTGCCGGCGCACCGATCGCGAGATGAAAGTTGGGTATCGAGCGCGTTACGACCGCTCCCATGCCCACCATCGCGAAGCGGCCGATCTCGAGGCCGCATCCGATCGTCGCGTGCGCCCCGATGCTTGCTCCTTCACGAACGAGCGTCGGAAGCGTCTCCTCGTCGGGATCGGACGAGCGTAACGTAGAGAGATCGGGCGTAGCCGCTCGAGGAAAGCGATCGTTCGTGAAGACCGCGCCGGCGCTGATCATCACGCCGTCCTCGATCGTCACGCCGGCACAGATATAAACGAACGCATTGATCTTGACGCGGTTGCCGACCGCGACGCCGTAGGCGATGTAGCTCTTCTCACCGACGATGCACTCGTCGCCGATTCGCGTCGAGTGACGGACGTGTACGTTGTCCCAGATGCGCGACCCAGCTCCGATGCGAACGCCATCCTCGACGATCGCCGAGGGATGGACGAAAATCTCGGCGAGCGCCGCGCTCATACCGCGATGCCCTCCTCTGCTTCGACTGCCGTCCGCCCGCCGTGCCGAATCGACGCGTACGCAGCCTCCACGACGTCGACGGCCGCCAGTGCAGCAGCGTCATCCATGCGTGGCCGGCCGCCGGCGCTCGAGGCCTCGACGAAATCGCGGTGCAGCGCAACAAATGCCTCGGCTTTCGAATAGCCCAATCCAATCGTCGTCGCGTGCCCCGACGGACCACGCGAGAGCGTCGACTCCTTCCAACCGATGGAGAGTCGCCCGTGCTCGCCGAAGATGCGCACGTAGTACGGGAGATGCCGTTCCAGGCTCCAGCTCAGATCGACGGTTACCCCGCTGCCGGTAGCCGTTCCGAGATAGAGATAGGCGCTGTCTTCGACCGCGAGCCCTTCGGCGCGTACGTAACCGACGGCGGCCACTGACACGACCGGACCGAAGAGATAGCGGCAGATGTCCGCGGCATGGCTTCCATTGTCGATGACGACGCCACCGCCGCTCACCGCCGGATTCGCGTTCCAGCGCGAGCGCATGTCGACGTTCGAGGTGAAGGTGATCTCCGCGTGCCGTATCGTACCGAGCGCGCCTTCGCGCAGAAGCTGGCGCGCCGCAGCGAGGTCGGCGACGTACCTAAACTTCGAAGCGAGCATCAGCAGGCGCCCGTTCCGCCGCGCGCAGGCGTACATCTCGCGCGCCTCGAGGCCGTTCATCGCGAGAGGTTTTTCGCACAAGACGTCGACGCCGCGCTCCAAGTAGAAGTTCACGAGCTCGCGATGCGTCACCGGCGGCGTACAGATGATGACGCCGTCGAGCCGTTCTTCGTAGGCGAGCTCTTCGTATCGCAGATAGCCGCGTGCACCCGAACGAGCAGCCATCGGCTCGAGGACGTCCGGACGTTCGTCGCAGACGGCAGCGAGGCGCACGTCCGGCGCGCCGAGAGCGGTTTGGACGTGCATCGCTCCGATCGCACCGGTGCCGACGATGCCCAGCGCGTACGGCTTCATGCAACCCTCCGCAGATCTCGCGCCGTCGAGATGATCGAGCGGGCGATGTACTCGACGTCGCCGATCGAGAGTCGATCGTTCCACGGTATGACGAGCACGGCATCGAGGCCACCGTAGACGCCCGGATAGCGCTCGCGCTCGTAGCGAACCGCCTCGGGTCGCGCGAGCGTGAACGGCCAGCGGCTCGTCCCAAACGTGCGCTGGTCGCGAATCACCGCGCATTCGAACGCGGGCTTTTGAATGTATCGCGGAGCGGTGAGGATCGAGCGGTCTTTCAACTTTGCCGCGAAGGCTTGCGGACCGCCTGGGAATATCGCCGGGTCGAGACGGATCGCGTACCGCCAGAAGACGCCGCGCGCGTCCAGCGGCTGCTGGGGAACGCCGACGCCCGGTACGCCCTCGAGCCATTTCGTGAGGATGCTCGCAAGGAGCACCCGCCGCTCGACGGCGCGCTCGAGCTTCTCCAACTGCGCGAGCCCGACGGCGCCCTGGAGCTCGCTGAGCCGGTAGTTGAGCGCTAAGAAGTAGTGATCGGGATTCTCGTCGCCGTATCCCCACGCTTTGTTGATGAACAGGAAGATCCGCCGCGCGAGCTCGTCGTCGTTCGTCACGACGAGGCCCCCCTCACCCGTGGTGATGTGCTTGCCTTGTTGCAAGCTGAAGGTTCCGATGCGACCGATGGTGCCCACGTAGCGATCGCGATGCGTCGCGAGAAACGCCTGGGCGCAGTCCTCGACGATCGGCAGGCTCTTCTCTTTCGCCAGCGCTTCGATCGGGTGCATGTCACACGGCGCGCCGAAGAGATGCGTCACCACGACGGCCCGCGTGCGCTCGCTCAAGGCCGCTTCGATCGTCGCCGCGGTGACGTTGAGCGTGCGCGGATCGACGTCGGCGAAAACCGGGATGGCGCCCTGATAGAGGATCGGCGCGAGCGCTCCCATGTCGGTGATGGGAGAGGTCACGACTTCGTCGCCTGGCTCGAGGTCGAGCGCGGCCAGCGCGCAGTGCACTGCGGCGGATCCCGAGCTGCACGCGTATGCGTGTTTCGCTCCGAGCATGTCGGCGAACGTACGCTCGAGCGCTCTAACGAACCGCCCTTTCGTGCTCGTCAATGTCCCGCTGGCCAGCGCCTCGGTGACGTGCGCAATTTCGCGCTCTCCGAAGTTTCGGCCCGAAGCCTCCTGGTCGGAGGGCAATGCGCGCGGCGGCAGGGCGGTTTCCAAGTTCACGTGTTCTCCCTCACGACGCCGCGGCTCGCTGACCGGCGCGTCAAAAGTGTGCGAAGTGCGAAGTTTCCCGAGTGAAATCCAAAGACGAAGAGGCTCGCGGTCTGCACCGCGAAGGTCGCCGATGCGACGATGCCGACTTGACGCGGCGTCGCGTGCACCAGAAGACAGAGCGCTACCGCAAGTGGCAAGACGCCGGGAACGAACCCCGGAATCGTCAGTGCCAGGGACGGGCGCTCGCGCAGCGCCGCGCCCATGACGCTGGCCGTGCGGCGGAGCACGGCGGAGAGACTCATCCGAGAGCGGCGTTCCGGCGCCCACTCCAAACGCGCCGGGATCTCGTGGACGCGCATGCCCAGACGCAAGGCGTCCAGCAGCATGACGTGGGCCGCGTCGCCGTCGGGACGATACGCGAGCAAGCTGCGCAATGCGTCGGTGCGATAGGCTCGAACGATGCACGTCAGGGTATGAACGCGCTCGCGCGCGGCGTACGCGAGAAACCGGTTGGCCCAGCGGGAGAGTACGACGCGCCGGCGCGGTACGTTGCGCACCTCGCCGCCCGGAGCGTAGGCGGAGGCCACGACGACCTCCGCCTCTTCTGCGCTCAGGGCCTCGAGAAGCGCGCCTACGATCGGCGCTCGGTAGCTGAGGTCCGCATCGAGTACGACGACGGCGTCGCTCTGCACGGCCTCGATTCCGCTGCGAATCGCAGCGTCGACTCCTCCGTTCGCGGTCCGGCGAATCACACGGATTCGCCGGTCCTCGCGAGCCAGCTCCGCGGCGATCTCGGGCGTCTCGTCGCTGCTCGCGTCATCGACGATCAGGATCGTCCAGAGCGCGTCATGGGCGGGGGTTCTCGCGTCGAGATAGGCCCGAATCGCCTCGGTGTTCGTGCGGAGCGTCGCTGCTTCGTTATACGAAGGAACGACGACGGTGAAGGACTCGATCCTTCGCACGGAAGTAGCCACACGTCGATTGTAGGCGGTGCGTAAAAAGCGCGTCTGGAAGCCAAGCGCACGATGACCGCGGGCATAACGGCCTACGCGAAGGGGTCGTGCGACTCTTCGGCCTGGGTCCTGCTAGGAGTCTACGCTATGTATGAGACGCTGATCGGGACGCCGGCAGCCTCTGCTCGCAAGATGACGCCGTCGACGGCATCGAGCTCGTCCTCGATCGAGGCGATCTGCTGCGCGCTGACGCGGAACTCGGCCGCGCGCATCCAGAGAATCTTGCGCGCGCGGGCCAGTGCGCTGCGCAAGCGTTGCGGCGTCGCCTCGAGCACGGCCCAGTCGAGATCGTCGCGCGCCGGGACGATGCGCCAACCGCGCCCAGAGAGCCGCGCAGCGTCTTCGTCGCGATCGAGCGCGTGCGGGATCGCTGCAAGCACGTCGAGCGCTTCACGGTCGTCGCCGGAAAGCGGCATGTCGAACTCTGCCAAACGCACGATGTAGTGAAAGAACGCCGCATTTCCGACGGTATAGCCGCCGGCAACCGAGGCCACATTCACATGGATGCTCGGCAAAAACTCGCCGCCGGGTGCCATGCTCATACCACCTGTATTCGAAGATGCTACGGCAGCGCCTTCACGAGCGATTTTACCGCTTCGGCACTGGCGTGCAGCGCAGCGCTCTCTTCGCTCGTGAGGCGGATCTCGAGAACCTTCTCCAAGCCGACCGATCCGAGGCGACATGGAACGCCGATGAAGAGGTCGTGGATTCCGTACTCGCCCTGCAGGTAGGCGGCGCACGGCAGAATCTTGTGTTTGTCCTTCAGGATTGCGTCGACCATCTCAGCGATCGAACGCCCGGGTGCGTAGTAGGCACTCCCCGCCTTGAGGAGATTGACGATCTCGCCGCCGCCTTTCGCCGTGCGTTCCACGAGGCGCGCGATCGTCGCTGCATCGAGCAGCTCGATGATCGGCACTCCGGCCACCGTCGAATAGCGCGGCAACGGCACCATCTGGTCGCCGTGGCCGCCGAGAACGAACGTCTGGACGTTATCGACGCTCACTCCCAGCTCCATCGCGACGAACGTAGAGAATCGAGCGGAGTCGAGCACGCCCGCCATCCCGAGTATGCGCTCGCGTGGAAACCTGCTGACGCGCCGCACGACCTCGCACATGGCGTCGAGCGGGTTGGTGACGACGATCAAGATGCACCCCGGCGAGCGCTTGACAGCCTCCTTTGTGGCGGCTCCGACGATCTCCGCGTTCGCGCGGACGAGATCGTCGCGGCTCATGCCCGGCTTGCGTGGAAATCCGGCCGTGATGACGACGATATCGGAGCCGTCCGTCGGTCCGTAATCGTTGCTGCCGACGACCGAAACGTCGCTCCTCTCGACGGGCATCGCCTCGAGCAGATCGAGCGCCTTCCCCTGGGGAACGCCCTCGATGACGTCGACGAGAACGACGTCCGCCAGCTCTTTTGCCGCGAGCCAGTGCGCTGTGGTGGCGCCGACGTTACCGGCGCCTACGATCGTTACTTTTTTCCTCATGTCGAGCGGCGCATTACTGCGCCGCGCTTCGGCCGTCCTCCGAGGCAAGGCTCTCCTGCATGGGAACGAACTCGTGGGCGTGAAAAGTCATGGCGCGGCCGGACGCCGAGCGGCCACTCTTAGGAGCGATAGGAGACCCCGGCATGCACAGCACGCGGGGGGAATGAATATGAACGACGTGGTGAGCGCCCCACAACCCATGGGACAGACCGGCCTGCGCGACGCCGTCGTCGGCGACACGCGCCTCTCGTCGATCAACGGCGAGAAGGGCGAACTGATCTATCGCGGGATCGATATCCACGATCTCGCCCGCTGGTCGACCTTCGAGGAGGTTGCGTACCTGCTGTGGTTCGACAGCCTGCCGTCGAAGGCAACCCTGGATGCGTTCCGCGCCAATCTGAGCAAACGCCGGGCGCTCCCGCAGAAGCTCGTCGCCGTTCTTCGCGAGCTACCGCATGACGGCACGCCCATGGACGCCCTGCGCACGGCCGTCTCGGCGCTTGGGCTCTTTGACCCAAACGTCAACGACATGTCCCGCGAGGCACAAATCGAAAAGGCGCTGACGCTGACGGCGCTTTTCCCCTCGATCCTCGCCGCCTACTACAGGATCTCGCAAGGGCTCGAGCCCGTCGCTCCCGACCCTGCCGCCGATACCGCCGCGAACTTCCTCTATACGTTCACGGGAACGATGCCCGACGCGCAGGCTGCGCGCGTCCTCGATGTCTCGCTGATCCTGCACGCCGATCACGGCATGAACGCGTCGACCTTTGCGGCAATCGTGACGGCGTCGACGCTCTCGGACATGTACTCCGCCGTCACGTCGGCGATCGGCGCGCTCAAGGGTCCGCTTCACGGCGGAGCCAACGAGGGCGTCATTCATAATCTCTTGGAGATCGGCGAGATGGCGAAGGTCGACGACTGGGTGAACCGCAAGCTCGCCGCGCACGAGAAGATCATGGGCTTCGGCCATGCCGTCTACAAGGCGTACGATCCCCGCGCCACCGAACTCAAGCGCATCGCCAAAGAAGTCGGTGCCGCCGCTGGGACGACCACGTGGGTCGAGATGACCGAGCGCATGGAACAGGCGGTCTGGAATGCCAAGCAGCTCTATCCGAACGTCGATCTCTACTCCGCGTCGGTGTACTACACGCTCGGGATTCCCACGGCGTACTTCACGCCCGTCTTCGCGATCAGCCGCGTCGCCGGCTGGTGCGCGCACGTCATGGAGCAGTACGCGGACAACAAGCTCATGCGGCCGCGCGCGAACTACGTCGGGGCGCGAGGGGTGAAGTACGTCCCGCTCGCCGAGCGCCGCGAGGACGTGAAACTCTAGCTCCCTAACCCTGCTTCGAAAAGCCGACCTCATCCGCGCTCGAGACGCTCGGCGCAATCGTCCATGATTGCTCCTGCGGTGCCGCTTTTTTTCGAAACTTCAAAGGAAGTACGCCATCCGTGGCTTTTTCGAAAACGTCGGAGCCTCGAAACGCACCTTCTCCTCTGCGGGCGCGGCGAGCGGCGCGTAGAAGAGAGAGGCGATGGCTGAGGCGGTCGTACGGGGTTTTACCGGAAGCGACGCTCCGGACGCGGCCGCGTACGATACGTGCATCCGGTGCGGCCTCTGTCTGCAGAGCTGCCCTACCTATCTCGAAACCTCCACAGAGACTTCTGGCCCGCGCGGCCGCATCAGCCTGATTCGCGCTGTGGGCGAGGGCCAGCTCGATCTTCTCAGCCCCGGATTCGTCGAACAGATGTCCGAGTGCCTCGACTGTCGCGCGTGTGAGGCCGTCTGTCCGTCGGGCGTCCAATACGGACGATTGATCGAGCCGGCACGCGCGCAGATCCGCCGCGCGCAGGCTGCGACCGACGGACTCGCGGCGAAGGCCGTTCGGAGCCTCGCGTTGCGTCTGCTCTTTACGCGCCTCGGCACGATGCGCGCCGTCGCTGCGATGCTGCGCGTTGCGCAGGCGACCGGGCTTGGGGCGCTCGCCTCCGCCCTGGGCATGCGCGATCTCGCAGCCCTCGCGCCGCGTATACCTGCGCGCGCATTCGTTGCGCGCGGCCAACGCTTCGACGTGTCGCACGCGCAAGGCACGGCGTTTCTTCACACCGGCTGCGTGATGCACGTCGCCTTTCCGTCCGTGCACGAGGCCACGGTTCGTATGCTCGGCCGGGGAGGTTTGAACGTCGTCGTGCCGAGCGATCAAGGATGCTGCGGCGCGATCGCGGTGCACGCCGGTGAGCCCGACTTGGGACGCGAGATGGCGCGCAAAAACATCGCCGCATTCGAGCGCTCCGGCGCAGACGTCTACGTGGTGAATGCGGCGGGTTGCGGCTCGGCGCTCAAGGAGTATCCGGCATGGTTCTCGCGCGACGACTCGTGGCACGCGCGGGCGGAGCGTTTCTCATCCCGCGTTCGTGACGCCGTCGAAGTCCTCGACGCAGTGGAGCTACCTGCTCCCACGCTCGTGCTCGATGCGGCCGTCACCTATCAGGAGCCGTGCCACCTCGCACACGCCCAACGCATCACGGCCGCACCGCGCAGGCTGCTCGCTATGGTTCCCGGTCTTCGCCTCGTGGAGATGCGTGAAAGCGCAATCTGCTGCGGCAGTGCCGGCATCTACAATCTTACGCAGCCGGCGATGGCGCGCCGCCTGCAACGGCGCAAGATCGACGCGATCGTCCAAACCGGAGCGAGCATCGTCGCGACGGCGAATCCTGGATGTGCGATGCAGGTTGGCGCGGGCCTGCGCGCGACGGGCTCTGCGGTGCAGGTCCGCCACGTCGTCGAGTTACTCGACGGCGGCTATGTGACCGAGCGCGTCACCCAGTGACGAGTAGAGCGTAAAGACGCGCGACAGACCGGTGATCGCGAGGAGACGCGAGATCGGACCCTCCTTGACGATGAGCCCGACGCGCCCCCCTGCTTCTAGCGCGCGCCGGTGGGCTCCGATGAGCGCGCCGAGGCCCGTCGAGTCGAGGAACTCGACGCGCGTGAGATCGACGACGACGTCGCCATGGCCTTCGGTCGCCGCTTGAGCTAGCGCTTGTTTCATTTGGGCGGACGTTGCCACGTCGAGGCTACCGGAGAGGCGAAAGAGCAGCGTCTCCCCGCCGTTCTCGGCGCTGGTTTCAATACGAAGATCCTCGGTCGGCACAATACCTCGTGCGTTACGCGAAAGGTACTACCTTCCTGCTTCAGTACCCAGCGGCGGAGCGAAAGAGCGGCAGCATCGGGCGAACGCCCGGCGCCGCAGCCCGGCGCAAGTACGCGTGGATGCCGAAGGCATCTTCGATCGTGCGCAGCAACGAGTAGTGGCTGTACGGCGTCGGGTCGATCGCATGACGAGGACCGTGATTCGTCACCACGATCGTCGGAATGTGACCGCCGCCCCTATTCGCCGGATCGCGCGGATCGTTTCCGCAACAGCCGACGAACGACCAGTCGTCGTTCTCGTCGAACGTGATCACGATCGCCGCATTCTCCTTCGCGCGCCAGATGGGCGACGCCATGATCCGGTGGACCAAGTCGCCGGCGGTCTCGTCGCCGCGATGGATAAGCCGGCCGAGACGATTGTAGTTGCAGTCCTGCGGCGTCTGGGACGTGCCCGCGCCGTGCATCTCGTCACAAATGTTCGGGATGACCAACGAAAAGTTCGGCACCGTCCCGCTGCGCAGATCCGCGTAGAGCCGATCGAAGCCGACGATGTGCTGCGCTCGATGCGGATCTGCCTGGACGGAGAGGAAGTTGATGAAGCCCGAGTGCTTCGATGCATAGACCACGAGCGCCGGCGGGACGTTGCGAGCGTGACGATCGGCCGCCACGACGGCGAGCGACCCTGGAGCCGGGAGCGACTCATCGTAGTTCTTCCACGTGAGGCCCGCGGACTGGAGTTGCGTTGCAAGGTTCGGCGCATCGATCGTGTGGTTGACGTATCCCCGCTCGTTACTGTGCGGGCACGATGGATTGCGGTCGCGCGGCGTGCAGAAGTACGCGTCATCGTCGCGTATACCGTAGGTGTAGCCTCCGATCATCGCGACGTAGTTTGGCTCGCTCGGATGCGTCTCGGCGTAAAACTGCGTTGCGTTGCCGTATTCGCGGGCGAGGGCGTTCAGCGTCGGCGCATCGCCGCTGCCGACGATCTGC
>DATKRS010000032.1 GCA_035532035.1 Candidatus Dormiibacterota bacterium | reverse complement strand
GGAAGCGCTGTGGTCATGACGGCGATGACGTACGGGGCGCCGTCGGCGTACACGATGCCGACGTCGTCGAGCGTGTCGAAGAGACTGCCGGTCTTGTGCGCGACGAGCACGTCGTCGGGCAGCGGTTGCGGCAGGAGCGTGTTGATCTCGTCGTCCTCGAGAATCGAGACCATCTCGTTCGACGACCAGGCGTCGACGAGTTTGCGCTCCGCCATCAGCGCGAGCAGATGTACCATATCTGCGGGCGAGCTGCGCAGCTGGCTGCGAATCGCCCAGCCGTCCGTGCGGATGTAGTTCGTGAGATACGTATGATGCAGGCCGAGCCGGCGCATGTCGCGATTGATGTGCTGCCTACCGACGAGGCGAATGAGCATGTTCGCGGCGGTGTTGTCGCTGACGTCGATCATCCGCGAGAGCAAGGCGGCGACGGAGTACGCGCTACCGGCCGGCTCGTCGCAGAGATCTCCGGAGCCGTTATCTTTGTCGCTCGCTCGTAACACGACGCGATGCTCGAGCGAGAAGTCGCCGCGCTCGAGCTGCTTGAACACCTCGACCATGACCGCAACTTTGATCGTCGACGCGGCCGGCATCGAGGCGCCGGCGTTGTAACCGGCAACCAAACCGCTCGAGAGGTCCATTACCTCGAACGCCGTCTCTGCGGGAAGATGCGAAGCAAGGTGCCGGATCTCGGCGCGCATCTGGCGTAAGGGCTCTGGTGCGGCGCTCGCTGCAAGCGGCATCAGCACGATCGCGCAGATCGCGACAATGGCAAAGCGAAAGGCGCTGCTACGCCGACCGGACGCCACGATGCTCGGATTGTAGCACACCGTCGCAACGGCGGACTAGAGTCAAGCGCCCCAACCCACGTTCGGATTGGGTCAATACGGCACGCCGTCCGAGGCGGGAGCGCGCACGCGGCCCGTGATGCCCGCGAGCGCGACGAGCGCTGCGACGTACGGAAGCGCGGAGAGCGCGTCGGCGGGCAGCCACGCGAAGCGGCCCTGCAGTACGTCCTGAAGGGCTTCGAAGAAGCCGAAGACGATTGCGGCGCCCATTGCCCCGAGCGGCGTCCAGCGGCCGAAGATCACCGCTGCAAGCGCTATGAAGCCGCGACCGGCGGTCATGCCGTCTGAGTAGATCGAAAGCTCGCCGATGGATAGGAACGCGCCGCCGAGTCCCGCGAGCGCGCCGCTCGCGGTTACGGCCAGCAGGCGAAAGCGCAACGGATCGAGTCCCGCGGATTTGACGGCGAGCGGGTTTTCGCCGGTCGCGCGCACGCGCAAGCCCCACGGCGTGCGGTAGAGTACCCAATGCAGCGCGATCGCAAGCGCAAACGCCAAGGCGATCAGGATTGCTTCGCCGAGGTTCATGTTCAGATGGGGAATGTTGATGCCACCGAGCGGCGGCACCGTCCTCGATGCGCCCGGCTGATTGAAGATGAGCACGAGCCCGTACGCAGCGCCTCCCGCGCAGATGAGGTTGATGCCGGTGCCGGCGACGATTTGATCGACTTTGAATTTCGTCGCCGCGATTGCCAGCACGAGACCGACGAAGGCGCCTGCGGCAACGCCGGCGACCAGTCCCACGACGCCGTCGTTTGCAAAATACGACGCGACGACTGCGGCGAACGCGCCGGCGGCCATCATGCCCTCTAGGCCGATGTTGATGACGCCCGAGCGTTCCGAAATCACGCCGCCGAGTGCGGCGTAGATGATCGGCGCCGACTTCACCAGCGTCAGCAGCAAGAGCGTCAATAGCAGCTCCGTCATACGCTCGCCGCAGCCTCCGCAACCCGCTCGCTGCGTTGCGCGACGTAGCGGCGCGCCGCCAGCACGAGGATGATCAGCCCTTCGATGACGTGGATCGCGTCCTTGGGGACCTGCGCGCTCGCCTGCATCGCGAGGCCTCCGGCTTCGAGAATGCCGAAGAGAAACGAGGCAAAGCACACTTTTATCGGATCGAGATCGCCGACGAGCGCGACGGCGATTGCGATGAAGCCGTACCCCGGCGAGAGCTGCGTGTTGAAGCGGTGCAGCTCGCCCGTGACGATCGTCGCGCCGCCGACGCCGGCGATCGCACCCGAGATCGCGAGCGCGAGCCACGTCAAGCGCGGCAGGTTCACGCCGTTGCGGCGCGCCGCTTCCGGCGCTTCACCGGCGGCGCGCAAATCGTACCCGAACACCGTGCGCGCGAAGAGGAACTGCAGAGCGACGGCGATCGCGGCGGCGAGAAGCAATGCGATCGACAGGCGCGTGTGTGGGAGCAGCGTCGGCAGCCAATAGCTCGCCGGCAGCCACGCCGTCTCGGCACCCGTCGCCGCGGGCCCCTTGAGCGGACCGCTAACGAGATAGAGCGTGACGTACTGCGCAACGAAGTTGAGCATCAGCGTCGAGATAATCTCGCTTGCATGCAGCTTCGCCTTCATCCACCCTGCGATCGCGCCCCAGAGCCCGCCGCCGACCGCGCCCAGCGCGAGCATGACGACGATGGCCGCGAACGGCGGCATGACGAATGCCGCGCCTGCGGCGCCGGCCAGCATCCCGCCTACGAGCAGTTGTCCTTCGGCTCCGATGTTGAACAGCCCGGCGCGGAACGCGAATGCAACGCCGAGCGACGGGAAGAGCAGTGCGGTCGTGGCGACGAGCGTTTCGCCGAGCTGACTGCGCCCGCCGAGAGAGCCGAGAATCAGCGCGCGAAAGCCGTCGATCGGGCTCGTGCCGGCAATCATCATTGCGATCGACATCAGCACGACGACGAGCGCGACGGCGCCGAACGGGCCGGACAGGAATGCGATAGCGCGCTTCATCGAGACCCCGCCATGAGGCGACCGATGACGCCGCGGTCGACGCTCGCGCGGTCGAACTCACCGGCGATCTCTCCGCGATACATAACGATCACGCGGTCGGCCAGCGCGAGGATCTCGTCCAGGTCGAAGGAGATGAGCAGCACCGCCGTACCGGCGTTACGCGCTTCGATGAGCCGCGACTGAACGAGTGCGGCGGCGCCCACGTCGATGCCTCGCGTCGGGTTGTAGGCCAGCACGAACGGCGGCCCGTCGATGAGCGCGCGCCCGACGAGCAGCTTCTGCTGGTTTCCGCCGGAGAGAGTGCGCACTTTCACGTCGAGCGACGCGGCGCGAACGTCGAAGCGTTCGACGATTGCGCGCGCGTCGCTTCGCGCGCGCGCCTTGTCGAGGAAGGCCCCGTGGCGAACGCCGGGGCGGTTTTGACGTCCGAGAATCGCGTTCTCGACGACCGTGAAGTTCAAGATCAGGCCTTCGACGTGCCGGTCCTGCGGAATGACCCCCATCGCTGCCCGCGTCTTTGCCGGAGTGCGGGATGCGAGCCGCACGGTACCGCGATACGGAATCATTCCGGCGATGGCGTCGGCGAGCGCAGTCTGCCCGTTGCCCTCGACCCCGGCGATCCCCACGATCTCTCCCGCGCGAACGTCGAGTGAGATATCGCTTGCGCCGCCGACTGCCGTACCGGCACGCAGCCCTTCAACGCAGAGACACGGTTCGAGCGTCGTCTGCTTTCGCTGGGCGACCTTCGGAAGTTCTCCGCCCACCATCGCTTGCGCGATCTCGTCGATGCTCGTGCCTTCGGTTTGCATCGCCGCGACGATCTTCCCGTGGCGCATCACGCTGACGCGCGCGCTGTACGAGATAACCTCCTGGAGTTTGTGCGTGACGATCAAAACCGACGTGCCGCGCCGCGCGAGCGCGACGATGGTCGCAAAGAACCCCTCGATCTCCGCCGGAGCGAGCGCCGCCGTCGGCTCGTCGAGCAGTAGTACCGTGGGTTCGCGCTCCAGCTCGCGCAGCAGCTCTACCCGCTGCTGAACGCCGATGGGCAGCTGGTCGACGAACGCGTCCGGGTCGACGATCAAGTTGTTTGCCGCGGCGAGGTCGCGGACGCGCGCGCGCGCCGCAGCAGCATCGACGCGCCAGCCGCGGCGCGGCTCGCGACCGAGCAAGACGTTCTGCCAGACGCGCAGCCTGCCGACGAGCTCGAAGTGCTGGTGAACGAGCCCGACGCTGCCGTGCGCTTCGACCGTTCCGGCGTCCTGCCGCAGCTCGCCGAACGCGATGGCGGCGAGCGTCGACTTTCCCGCGCCGTTCTCGCCGACGAGCGCGTGTATCTCGCCCGCGAAGAGATCCAGGTCGACGCCGTCGACGGCGACGACGCCCGGAAAGGCTTTGCGAATGCCCCGCAGCCGCAGTACCGGCGCCGTCATGGCAGCGGCACCCGGCGGAACGTGGCTTCGCCTGCGCGCGTGTACGGCGGCGATATCCTGCCGTCTTCGATGGCGCGCTCGATGCGCGCGAGACGGGCGAGTCGCGTAGGACCGATGGCTGCCTTCGTGTATCGAAAATCCGTGAGACCGATCGCGTGTTGCTTGAGGCCGAGCACGAGATGGCCGGTTAACGGATGTCCGCTTTGAATGGCTTTGGCGACGTCGAAGACCGCGACGTTCACTTTCTTGACCATCGACGTGAGAATTTTTCCCGGTGCGAGCCCGTCTTGGTCCGAGTCGACGCCGATGACGTAGTCGCCGGTGCGCTGCTTCACCGAATCGATGGCACCGAGCGTCGCCTTGCCGGCGGCCGCATAGACGATGTCGGCGCCGTCGTCGAAGAGAAGATCCGTCAGCTCTTTGCCGGCTGCGACGTCGTCGAAGCTGCCGACGTACTTGACGTCGACGCGCGTGCGCGGATCGACCTCGTGCGCGCCCGCGACGAACCCAGCCTCGAATTTCTCCAGCAGCGGAATGTCTTGGCCGCCGAGAAACGCGATGTGATGGGTTCGCGACACCATGGCCGCGAGCGCTCCCGCGAGGAACGATCCGTCCTCCTCTTTGAACGTCACGGAGACGACGTTCGGATCTGGAACCACCGCATCGATGATCGCATAGTGCTGCGACGGATTGGCTTGCGCGACTTCGTCCAGATCGCGGCTCATGAGAAATCCGATTGCGTAGATCATGTCGAAATGCAGGTTCGAAAGCGCGCTCAAGTTCGGTTGGTAATCGGCGGCGGAGCGCGACTGCAGAACCTGGATGTACGCACCGAGCCGTGCCTGCGACGCGAGCAACCCGCGGTACGCGGAGTCGTTGAAGGATCGGTCGCCGAGGCCTCCCACGTCGGTGACCATACCGAGCGTGAGTTGTCCGGGCCTCGGGCCGCGATGATGCCAGGCGCAACTCGGAAGAACGAGAGCGGCGGCGAGGGCTGCAAACAGCAACCGCGACGGAGGCATTCCCGCCGAAGTACGTCCGCAATGCGCCCGACGCCTGCGGGAGAATGGGGCAGGGGAGAGTAACCGCGTTGCATGAGCGTGCCAGATCTGCGCCGCGGCCCGCCGCGCCGCTGGAGTGAGTCGCTCGGTCAGATTCGCTGGCTGCCAAGGCTCATCGACAAGGCGCGGGCGGCGATCGACGGCAAGCTGGGCGACTACTTCTACGGCCAGAGCCCGATGGATCGCGCGCTGTTGCGAGAGCTCCGGATAGGGCATCGCGAGTTCGCACGAATCGTCTCGAACGCGCCGGCCGACGGCGACGTTCTCGCGGCTCTGCAGGCGCGCTCGCCCGAAGGCGTTCGCGCCGCGCGCATCTGGAGCGACGCGCTCGTGCGCCGGCAGGCGCCCTTTCTCTTCGTCATCGACCTCGACGACGGGTATCTCGGCCGCCGCTGGATGCCCGTACGCGTGCCGCTGCGCTGGGGCTCGGCCGCCTTTGCACGGGCGATCAAAGTGCTGTGGCCGTCGCGAGCGGTCGACGGATTGTGAATCGCGTCGACGTCGTCGGCGTGCCGATGGATCTCGGAGCGAGCAGGCGCGGCGTCGATATGGGGCCGTCCGCCGTTCGCTACGCGCGCCTTCACGACCGGCTCACCGCGCTTGGAATACAGCGCGTCGTGGACCACGGCAACCTCTACGTGCCGATCCGCGAGGCGATGCAGAGCGGCGATCAGCAGGTGCGGTATTACGACGTCATCGACGAGGTGTGCGGGCGCCTTGCCGGGGTCGTCGAGCGCGTCGTGCGCGACGGAGGCCTGCCGGTGGTGCTCGGGGGAGATCATTCGATCGCGATGGGGACGCTTGCCGGTCTGCGCGCGGCCTACGAGCGCCCTGCCGGGCTCATCTGGATCGACGCGCACGCGGACATCAACAGCCCGGATAGCTCTCGCACCGGAAACGTGCACGGAATGCCGCTCTGGTTCGCGCTGGAGCGCGGTGACGCGCGTGCCGAGCAAACGGTGCTCATCGGCTTGCGGGACGTCGACGAAGCGGAGAAGCGCATCCTGCGCGAGCGCGGCATTCGCGCGTTCTCCATGACCGAGGTCGATCGCTTCGGAATGGCGCGCGTCATGGAGGAGGCGTTGCGCATCGCGGGCGCGGATGACCGTCCCATGCACGTTTCGTTCGATTTGGACGGCATCGATCCGAGCGAGGCGCCCGGAACCGGCACGCCCGTCAAAGGCGGCCTGAGTTATCGCGAAGGTCACTTGGCGATGGAGATGCTCGCAGAGACCGGCCGTCTGGGCTCCATGGAAATGGTCGAGATCAACCCCATCCTCGACCGATCGAACCAGACGGCGTCGCTCGCCGTGGGCCTCGTCTGCTCGGGACTGGGGAAATCCATCCTATGACGAAAACGGATATCGTGCTCTATCAAGCCGAATGGTGCCCCTACTGCGCGCGCGTGCGATCGGCCATGACCGATCTCTTGCTCGACTACACGATCGTGAACGTTCCGCGCGATCACTCCGAGCGCACGCTCCTGCAAGAGACCTTCGGCACGACCGGGATTCCATCGATGGTCGACGGCGACGTGAAGATCGCCGACGACGACGATGCGATCATCGGCTACGTGCACAAGAAGTACGTGCGTTGAGCGATGCATTGACGGCCGACGAACGGAACTGGGCGATGTTCGCGAACCTCGCCGGCCTCTTCTTGCTTTCACACATCCCGTTCGCTAACATCGTCGCGCCCCTGCTCGTGTATCTCAAAGCCAGAGACCAGCATTGGCCGTTCGCGTTACAGCACGCCCGCGCATCGCTGAATTTTCAGATCACGTTTACGCTGGGCATGATCCTCGGCATCGTGCTGGCCTTCGCGTCATGCGGCGGAGCGGTCATCGCGCTCGTCGCGGAAGGAAATCGTATCGAAAGCGCCGGCCCTCCCTTCGCGTTCTTGTTCTGGCTCTTCGCATGGATCGCGGTGCTGCTCGTCGCTGTGGTCGCCAACGTTATTGCCTGCGTGCTCGGAGCGATCGCCGCATCGAACGGGCGCGCTTTCCACTACCCGGCGATTCGTTTTGTAAGCTGAGCGACCTCGGACGTAGCAGGATGGCGCGCAAGAAGGATGGCGCTGCGTGCGCGCCGCCTAACAAGAATCGGAAGCATCTCACGAGATTGGCGAAGCGGAACGTTGCCGAATCCCATGACAAGCTTCCGCCCTTCCCGGACCGCACGTATGACATCGTCTATGCGGATCCGCCGTGGTTTTACTACGGCAGCCAGATAAAAGATGCCGCCGCGGCAAAGCACTACCCTCTTATGACGCAAGAGGCATTGGCCGCGCTGCCTCTTCGATCGATCATGTCGAAAAGAGCCGCGCTATTTCTGTGGGCGACCGGACCGCGATTGAACTTTGCCGTCGATCTTATCGCGCGTTGGGGACTCCACTATCGTGGCGTTGCCTACGTGTGGGTCAAGGCAAACCGGCAGGGGAAGATCATACGCGGTCAGGGCATTCCGCCAACTTTTACGAAACCGACGACGGAGTTCGTACTGGCTGCGACAACCATGCCTGCCGGTCGCCCCTTTCCACTCCTCGATCTTCGCCAGGGGCAAGTCGTCCTCGAACCGCGGGCGGAGCATAGCCGGAAGCCCGCTGTCTTCCGGAGCCTCATCGGGCAACTCTGTGGTGACCGCACCCGGATAGAACTTTTCGCGCGCGAGGTCTCTCCGGGTTGGGACTGCTGGGGGCCGGAAATCGGCAAGTTCGGCTTACCATAGGCTCGGCCAATGCCGCGCGACGAGCACCGCGACGCCGGCTCCGACGAGCGTCGAGAGGAAGTTCACCGCGTCATTGTCGACCCAAGACAAGCCACGAAACATCGTCGTCGGCGTTCCGCACACGTGCGGGTTCGTTTCGCACGGGCGCGCGCACGCCGGGCACCACCGTAACGCCTGTACGCTCCCGCCGAGGACCGAGTCGAAGAGGCTTCCCACCACGCCCGCGATCGCGACCGGCCAGAAGGGTGTGAGGTGTACCGCGTATCCGACATATGCGACGAAGGCGGCGCCGCCGAGCTGCGCGATCGTTCCCGGAACGGAGACGCCTCCTGAGATTCCGCTCGAGATCGGCCGAAACGTCAGCACGCTGCGCGCTCGCCGCGCGAGCGTTCCGATCTCCGTCGCCCACGTATCCGCGGTTGCTGCCGCAAGTGCGGCGGCGAAGGCGAGAAGCAATGGCGCGGCGAGGAACGGCGAGAGCGCCAGGCACGCTGCGGCGACGCCTCCGTTCGCGAGGACCTGCCGCGCGTCGCGCGCCCCCTGTTTGCCCCAGTCGACGAGCCCGCGTTTACGGCGCACGCCGATGCGCGAGAGCAGTGACGCGCTGATGAAAAACGCGAGCAGCACTGCTGCTGCCGGCCATCCGCCGATGGCAAAGACGATCGTTCCTATCGCGAACGCGGCGACGGCGCCGCTCGGAGAGAGCGCGCGAAAGGCGTAGGCGAGGGAGGCGATCGCGAACGAAGCGACCGCGGCGAGAGCGATTTGCGTCATGCCGGCGTCGTGAGGCGAGACGCGATCGCAGCGAGCATGTCCTCGGCGCTAAACGCGTGCGGGGTTGCGTCGACGTGCAAGCCGATGCCGCGCGCTTCGTCCGCGGTAACGGGTCCGATACACGCTACGATCTTGTCGCGTGCGGCCTCGGCGGCCGCCGCGCTACCGCCGAGGAGAGCCGCGAATCCGCGCACCGTGCTTGGGCTCGTGAAGGTGAGCACGTCGGCGCGCGCGACCTTCGACGCAAACTCCGGATCGTTGACGAACGCCGTCTTGTAGGCAGCGACGGCGACGGGAAGGCGGCCGTTCTCCTCGAGGACGCTGCGCACCACGTCACGCCCTTCCTGCGCGGCATAGATGAGGACGCGGTCGCCGGGAGCGGTTCGTGCGAGGAGATCGCGCGCGACGTCCTCGCTCGTCGAGTGCTCGGACGTCAGATCGGCGATCAAACCGAGCTCGTGCAATCGATGTGCGGTCTTTGCACCGATCGCCGCCACTTTTGCCCGAGCCAGCGCGCGCACGTCTTTTCCGCGCTCGCGAAGCCGGTCGAAGAATGCCTCCGCTCCGTAGCGGGAGAGAAAGACGATCCACGCGTACTGCGCGGCCTCTTCGACCGCGCGAAGCGCGGGCTGCACGTCGTCGGGCGGGCCGATCTCGATCGTGGGTGCGACGATCGGCTCCATTCCCGCTGAAAGAAGAAGCCGCGCAGAGTGCGAGGCTTCGCGACCGGGGCGCGTGATCAGCACGCGCTTGCCGAAGAGCGCGCCTCGATCGTACCATTGCAGCCGCTCGCGCAGAGCGACGACCTTGCCGACAACGAGGACGGCCGGGGCGCGCAGCCCCGCGTCGCGCGCCCTCTGCGCAATCATCTCCAGGGTCGCGACGACGCTGCGCTGCGTCGGGCGCGTCCCGTTGGCAATCACCGCCGCGGGTGTCGCGGGGTCGAGGCCCGCTGCCTGAAGCCGCGCGGCAATGCTCTCGAGGGTATCGAGACCCATGAGAAAGACGAGCGTGTCGCTCGCGCCGGCGAGGCGCGTCCAGTCGATCGCGGACTCGTCCTTCTGCGGGTCCTCATGCCCCGTTGCGACGACAAACGACGACGCCAGGCCGCGGCGCGTCACGGGAATTCCCGCGTACGCCGGTACGGCAATCGCCGACGTGACCCCCGGTACGATCGCAAACGCGATGCCGGCGTCGCGCAGGCTCTCCGCCTCTTCCGCTCCGCGTCCGAAGACGAACGGATCTCCGCCCTTGAGCCGCACGACGACCTTCCCCTCGCGTGCCTTGCGCGCCATGAGCGTCTCGATCTCGTTCTGGCTCACCGCATGATCGCCGCCGCGTTTTCCGACGTAGATGCGCTCGCACGTGGGAGGCGCAAACGCGAGGACCGCATCGGAGACGAGTGCGTCGTAGAGGACGACGTCGGCCGCGCGCAGCGCGTGCACCGCTCCGAGCGTCAATAGCTCCGGATCGCCGGGCCCCGCGCCGACGAGCGCGACGCGTCCGCTCACCGCGGGAGCTTCGTCTCTCCGAGCTCCGCGATGCTTTCCGCCAGGTTCAACTCGAATAGCTCGTCGAGGACGCGAACGTGCGAGAGCACCTCGGCGTCATTTGCGGTCGCCTTCTCGCGGATATTGGAAATGGCGGAGTGGAGCAGCTTCGAAACGATCGTCATCGACATGCCGGTGACGAGCGCGCGCTCGCGCTCGCTCAGCTCCGGGCAGCGCAGGAACAGACGATCGAGCTCCGCCACGCGGATCGACTCGGCTTTTTGCGTCAGCGAAGCGATCGCCGGCAGCGCAACGCGCGAGCGGTACCAGCGCAGAAAACGCTCCAGGTAACGCGCGATCAGGCGCTCCACGTCGGGGATGGCATCCCTGCGAATCTCGAGCCGCTCCTCGATCACCGGCCGTAGGCCATCGACGTCGATGAGGCGGACGCCCGCAAGCGTCGCAACCTCGGGATCCACGTCGCGCGGTACGGCAAGATCGATGACGAGCAATCTTCGCTCTCCCACCGTTTCGCGCTCGAGCTCGTCCTTCGTCAGTATGAAGTGCGATGCACCGGTGGAGGTAAAGAGGATATCGGCATGCGCCAACGCCTTCAGGAGCTCCGGCATTTCGAGCGCTTCGCCGAACGCAATCTCCTCCACGAGCTCGCGAGCATGCGACAGAGTGCGATTTACGACGACGACGCGCGCAACACCCTCGGCGCGCAGACGCCGCAGCGCCGTACGCCCCATCTTTCCGGCGCCGGCGATCACGACGGAGGCTCCCGCCAACGTTCCCCGGTGCGCGCGCGCGGCCTCGATCGCAGCCGTTGCCAGCGACAGTGATTCGCCGCCGATGCGCGTCGTGGAGCGCGCCATCTTCCCCGCGCGCAATGCTTCGCGGAAGAGCCGGTGCAGCGTCGTGCCGATCGCCTCGGCGCGCTGCGCCTGCACGTACGCGTCCTTCACTTGGCCGAGAATCTCCGCTTCTCCGATCAACATCGAATCCAAGCCGGTCGCGACGCGCAGCAGATGCTCCGCCGCCTCGGCCCCGAGCAGCGTGTAGAGATACGATTCGAGATCGTACTCGAGATCGGCATGCCGAAAATGTTGGAGAAACGACTTCAGCTGTGCTGCGCCCGATTCGTAGTCGTCGACGTCGGCATAGAACTCGAGCCGCCCGCAAGTCTGCAGCATCGCCGCTTCGCGGATCGTGCCGTAATCGCGAAGCGCGGCGAGCGTCTCCGCCATACGTGAGGGCGGGAAGGCATGGCGCTCTCGCACCTCGAGAGGCGCCGTTCGATGAGAGAGGCCAAGGCAGATCAGCGGCATCGTGCAGGGATCATGCTTCTTCGACGGTCGGCAGAGTTCCGATCGTCAGGCGATGGGTGAGAATAGAGAGTTCGCCCGCAAGATCGATGTTGCGGACGATAACGGGCGCGCGCTCGCTCGCGGGGAGGTGCAGGGTCGTCGGAGCGAAGTTGAGGATCGCGCGAACGCCGAGCGCTGCAAGGCATTCGGCGACTTCCTCCGCCGCCTCCGCCGGGACGGCGATCACGCCGATCTCGCAGCCGCAGGAGCGCAGAACGCGCGGCGCCTCGGCGATATCGTGAACGAGCACCCCCTGCCATACCTGACCGATGACGTTTGCAGAGGTATCGAAGACGGCGACGACGTGGAAACGCTTCTCGCGCGCGGAGATGAAGGTTGCGAACGCATGACCGAGGTAGCCGAAGCCGACGATCGCGATGCGCCAATCGTTCTCGAGCCCCAGCACCCAGGCGAGCTGCGCCGTCAGCGGCGCTATCGCGTATCCGTGCCCCCGGCGGCCGAGCGCGCCGAGCGCGCAGAGATCCTTGCGAATCTGCGTGGACGCGATCGTGTGGCCGAGAAGTGCTGCCAGATCGTGCGACGTGATCGTCGTCTTTCCGGCCGCCTCCGCCTGACGCAACGCGCGATGGTAGGCGTACAGGCGCGGGATCGAGACGCCGAAGCCTGGCTCGATCACGGTGCGGCCGCCGCGATCGCGCCGAGCGCTTCGTCCGCCGCAGCCAGCGTGCGCTCCACGTCGCGCGTCGTGTGCGCCGTCGACACGAATGCGGCTTCGTACTGTGATGGCGCGAGCAAGACGCCGCGCTCGAGCATGGCGTGGAAATACTTCGCGTACAGGGCCGTGTCGGACGTCATCGCCGACGCGAGGTCGACCACGGGCTCGCGCGTAAAGAAGAGCCCGAACATGGAGCCGGCATGTGCCGTGCGGTGAGGGGCGCCGTGCTTGCGCATGATCTCGGAGAGCCCTTCGGTCAAAAGCCCCGTCATCACTTCGAGTTTGTCGAAAAGCGACGGATCGTCGCGAACCACCTTCAAGGTTGCAATGCCGGCCGCCATTGCAAGCGGATTGCCCGAGAGGGTGCCGGCGTGAAAGACGGGACCGTCGGGGCTCAAATACGCCATGATCTCTTGCCGGCCGCCGAACGCGCCGACGGGAAGACCTCCGCCGATGACCTTTCCGAGCACGGTCAGATCGGGCCGCACGCCGAGGCGCTCTTGCGCGCCGCCGCGCGCAACGCGAAAACCGGTCATCACCTCGTCGAAGATCAGCACGGTGCGCGTTCGCTCGCACGCGGCCTGGACGCGTTCGAGAAAGCCGGGTTTCGGAAGGACGAGCCCCATGTTCCCAGCGTACGGCTCGACGATCACCGCCGCGATTGCGCCCGGGTTCGCTGCGAATGCCGCATCGACGGCGTCGGCGTCATTGTAGGGAACGACGATCGTGTCCGCCGCGGTTCCGCGTGGAACGCCCGGAGAGCTCGGAACGCCGAGCGTCAACGCGCTCGAGCCCGCCGCGATGAGAAATGCATCCGCGGCACCGTGATAGCAGCCGGCGAACTTTATGATCTTTTCGCGCCGCGTGTATCCGCGCGCAAGGCGCACCGCGCTCATCGCCGCTTCGGTGCCGCTCGACGTAAGGCGCACGCGTTCGATCCCCGGCATCATCGAGCAAATCAGCTCGGCGAGCTCCGTCTCTGCCTCGGTCGGCGCGCCGAAGGTGCTACCGCGCGCAACCGCGGCGGTGACTGCCTTCGTCACTGCGGGGTGCGCGTGCCCGAGCAGCAAGGGCCCCCACGAAAGCACGTAGTCGATGTAGGTGTGACCGTCGACGTCGCACACGATCGCACCCGTCCCGCTCTTCATGAAAATCGGCGAGCCGCCGACGGCTTTGAACGCGCGCACGGACGAGTTCACCCCGCCGGCGATGACGTTGCGAGCGCGCGCGAATGACGCGATGGAACGCTCGATCGTCATCGGTTGCGCGATGCCCACGCTTTGGCGAAATAGGTGATGACGAAGTCGGCACCCGCTCGGACGAAGGCCGTCAACGTCTCGTCGATCGCGCGCTCTTCGATCCAGCCGTTTGCGATGGCGGCCACGAGCATCGCGTATTCGCCGCTTACGTTGTACGCGGCGATTGGAACGTCGAAGGCGTCGCGCGCGGCGCGGAGCACGTCGAGATACGGCAGGCCGGGCTTGATCATGATCGCATCGGCGCCCTCCTCGATGTCGAGAGCGATCTCGCGCAGCGCCTCGCGTACGTTCGGGGGATCCATCTGGTAGCTGCGGCGATCGCCGAACTGCGGTGTCGATTCGGCAGCTTCGCGAAACGGTCCGTAGAACGCCGAGGCGTACTTCGCGCTGTATGCGAGGATGGCGGTGTCGCAGAAGCCGTGCGCGTCGAGCGTGCTGCGGATCGCTTCGACGCGCCCGTCCATCATGTCGGACGGAGCGATCACGTCGACGCCGCTGCCGGCATACGTGAGCGCGACTCGCGCCAAGAGCGCGACGGTCGCGTCGTTGTCCACGTTCCCCCGATCGTCGAGCACGCCGCAGTGCCCGTGGTCCGTGTACTCGCAGTTGCAGAGATCGGCGATGACGATCGTCTCCGGGAGCGCGTCCTTGATGGCACGGATCGTGCGCTGCACGATGCCGTCCGGATCGGCGTTGCTCGAACCGGCCGCATCTTTGTGTGCCGGGATTCCGAAGAGCAGCACGGCGGGAACGCCGAGGGACGCGAGCTCCCGAGCCTCCCGCACGGCGCCGGACAGCGTCAGCCGGTCGATGCCGGGCATCGCACCGATCGGTCCGGCATCGGCGTCGCGCTCGACGACGAAGAGGGGCTGGACGAGCTGCTCGACATGTAGGCGATGCTCGCGCACGAGGCTTCGCAGCGCCGGCGTACGCCGCAAACGGCGCAAGCGCATAATGCTCACGAGCGTGCTCCCGCTGGAAGGGTAAGCCGCTGCGCGATCGATTCCGCGAGCATGCGGCCGAGCTCCTCGGCCTCGGCCGGGGTTTGCGCGCGTCGTTCCCCCCGTTCGCGGAGAACGCCGACCGGGGTGGAGTAGACGAGCTCGGCGAGCACGACGTCGCCGCGCGCACGCGCGTGTACGCCGACCGGAGCGCTGCAGCCCGCACGCAGCGCACGCAGCGCCGCGCGCTCGCAGAGCACGCAGCGTTCGGCTTCGGCGTCGTTGACGGCGGCGCGCAGCTCGTAGGCGAGGAGTTCGCTGCTTCGCCTGATCTCGACGGCTAGCGCGCCCTGCCCGGCTGCCGGGACGAGCACGTCGACGTCCCACGGCACGGTGTGTGTCGCGCGCACTCCCAGGCGTGCGAGACCGGCCATCGCCAGAACGATCGCGTCGTACTGTCCTTCGCGAAGCTTTCGCAGGCGCGTGTCCACGTTGCCGCGCAAATTCTCATAGCGCAGATCGGGCCGCATCGCTTCGAGTTGGAATCGCCGGCGCAGGCTCGACGTTCCTACGACCGCACCCGCCGGCAGGGCGTCGAAGCCCGCGTAGCGCTCGCTGCAAAACGCATCGCGTGGATCTTCGCGAGCTGAGATCGCTGCAATCGCCATGTCGGCGGGCAGCTCGCTCGGAAGATCCTTGCACGAGTGCACGGCGTAATCGGCGCGGCCGTCTCGCAGCGCCGTTTCGAGCTCTTTGACGAAGACGTTCGCGTCGCCAAGATCGTGCAGGGCCCGCCGGCGGTCGCGGTCACCTGCGGTCGTCACGTCGAGGATCTCGGTTGCGATCGTGCGCAGGGCCACGAGCGCCGCGACGCTGCGCGCCTGAACCGTCGCAAGGGCGCTCGCGCGCGACGCGCAGACGAGGCGCGGATGCTCGTGCATTGCCGCCAGCTCTTCGACGGGCAACGCGCTCAGGCGCCGCATCAGCGCAATCCGATCGTCGCGCGGAAGCGTCGTCCGGATTTCTTTACGGATGCGCGCGAGCGTGCGCGCCGCATCGGCGTACGCGCTACCGAAGCACGCGTCGATCTCGTCGAGGATGCGTCGCGAGAACGAAGGCGAGGAACCTCCCGACTCGACGGCAATCGTGAGGTCGCCGAGGCGCAACGTTGCAAGCATCGTGAAGTCGCCGCGCTCGGGCATCGTCGCGTCGCAGACGAGCACGCCGTGCGCGCGCGCGTCGATGACGACGCGCGCGTCCACGCCCTCGTCGCCCGTCGCTGCGACGGCAAGTGCGACATCGCGTACGTCGCGTTCTTCGTATGGGCGCTCGAGCAGCGACACGCCGGCGAGCTCCCGCAAGCCCTCATCGACGCGCGGCGCAACGACGCGAATCCGAAAGCCCGACGCAACGAGAACGCGCGCTTTGCGCAGCGCTACGTTTCCGCCGCCGACGACGAGCGCCTGACGCGCGCCCGCGCGCAGCGCGATGGGAAGGACGGTCGAAGACACGGCAGGGAAGAGTTCCCCAAACGCCCGGCAAACACCGTTTAGCACCTATGGAGAAGCCCGTGCGCGCGGCGTTTATCGGTGCGGCCGTCGGCGCGCTCGCCACGCTTCCCGGGCTCGGTGCCGGGACGCTGTGGGACAACAGCGAGACGGCCTATGGAGAAGTAGCACGCGAGATTCTCCTTCGTCACGACTGGATCGTCATGCACCTGAACGGCCAGCCGTGGTTCGTTCAGCCCCCGCTCTACTTTTGGATTGCCGCAGCCTTTGCGCACGTCTTTGGTGCGACGGCCTTTGCGCTGCGACTTCCGTCGGCGCTCGCGAGCGTCGCGATGGCCGGCGTGATTGCCTACGTCTTGGCACGGGAGGCAGGCGAGCGCGCCGGCATCCTCGGCGGGATCATCCTGTCGTCGGCGCTGATGCAAGCGGTCATCGGCAGGCTCGCCATCATGGATGCGGTGCTCGATCTCGCAGTCATGACGGCTTTGCTCATGTGGTTCCGTGGCCTCGAGACCGGTAAAGACCGCTACTATCTCTACGGTACCGTCGCTGCAGCTCTCGGTTTTCTTGCAAAGGGGCCGGTCGCGCCGGTGGTTGCGCTGCTCGTCATTTTGCCGTATGCGTACTGGAGCCGCGCCGACGTGCGCGTTCCGCGCGCGCGCGCGTGGGTTCTGTGCGTCGCTGCCTTCCTCGCGATCGTCGCTCCGTGGTTCGTTGCGCTCGCGTGCCGAGCCGGCGGCGCAAGCGTGCTCGTGCTGATCGGACATTACACGTTCGGGAGATATGCCGGCGTCATCGAGAATCAGTCCGGACCGGTCTGGTACTACGTCCCCGTGCTCATCCTCGGATTCTTCCCGTGGATTGCGTTCTTAGCACCCGCCATTGCCTACGGAACCGGAGAGGCTCGTCGAAATCGCTTGTGGCGCTTGAGCTTCGTATGGATCGTCGTGCCACTGCTCTTCTTTAGCTTCGCGCAGACGAAGCTTCCGAACTACGTCGCCCTCGAGCTGCCCGGCCTCGCTATCGTGACGGCGCTCTACTTCGACGCCGTGGCGCGACGAGGTGCGACGCGTTGGGCGGTCGTCGCTGCCGCCGTCGTTCCGGTGACGATCGGGCTGTTCGCGATTGCGATCCGCCTCTTCTCGCACGAGAACCGCTTGACGTCGGCGGTCGCTTCTGCGGTTCCGCCGCTGGTCGGGGCGGCTGCGGCGATCTTTCTCGGATCGCTTGTGACGGCGGTGCTCCTCGTACGGCGCAGCACCATATCGGCGGCGCCCTACGCGCTGGCCGCAGCCACGCTCGCCGCAATCGACGTGCTCGCGGTCGCGGTGCTTCCACACGCGGAAGCCTTCAAACCGGTTCCGCGCCTCGCCGCGGTGATCGACCGCGAGCGCAGACCGGGCGACGTGGTGGCGATCCAAGACGTCTCCGGGTCGAACGCGCTGGTCTTCTACACGCAGCCGGGTGTCGTGATGCTCGCGTCACCGGGCGCTCCGCGCCTGCGGGGAGCGCGCGAACCCCGGCGGGTGATCTGCGGAGCGTCGCGCGTTTGGGTCGTCGCTCCGCGAGCGCGTCCGGTATTCGACCCCACGTACGGGCGCAGCCGCCGCGAGGTCGCGGCGGCTGCGAAGACCGCGTTGTTTCTCTATAGCGGCGCACGTTGCGCGCCGCTTGGCGCTGCGCTACGCTTCCGCCGCTAAACGCGGCGTCAACTTCGCTACGCGCCCCCACGCGGACTACGCCGCGTGGGCCCCCACTAATAGCGGCGCACGTTGCGCGCCGCTTGGCGCTGCGCTGCGCTTCCGCCGCTAAACGCGGCGTCAACTTCGCTACGCTATTTCGGGACCTGCGTCGCGCTGACCGGCGACGCATTGTTATTGCCGAGCTTCGTGCGAATGTAGGTGATCACGTCGGCAACGTCTTGCGTGGAGAGCTGGCTCTTCCACGCCGGCATTTGGCCGTTGTACGTCTTTCCGGCGACGGCGACCGCGCCGTGCAGCCCGTTCTCGACGACATCGATTACTTTGCTCGGGTCGCCGGTGACGAACGGATTGTTTGCAAGCGGGGGGAAGACGCCGGGCATTCCCTGCCCTTGCGCTCCGTGGCAGCTCGCACAGTTCTGCGAGAAGACCGACGCGCCGTGCACCGCGGAGGCGGAGGTGGCCGCACCGGAAGCGCCCGTGGATGCGGCTGCGGCCGACGCAACCCCCGGCGTAGCGGCCGCAACGGGTGCCGCAAGGATCTGCGCCTCGCCGAGCGAGGGCGGTCCGGCAGCCTGCAGTGCCATGATGTGCAGCTGGCTCTGTATCGAGAGGCCCACTATGACGGCGACCACGAGCACGACGCCCGCGAGGATACCGCGGCGCGTTCCGAAGGAGCGCGTATAGCTACGGTCGATCCACGGAACGAGCAAAACTACGAGCAAGAAGAGCGTCGGGAGGTAGATCGTCGCAACGGTGTCGAGCTGCGGTGGAAAGAGATTCAGCATTCCAAAGAGTGCGAGAAAATACCACGCCGGATACGGTTGGAATGCGGCGCTCGACGGATCGGCCTTCTGATCGAGAAACGGCGGCGCGACGAATGCGAGGATCAGGATCAACAGAAAGACGGAGAACGAGACGACCGTATCCATGAACAGCTGATCGGGCCAGAAGCGCCCGACTTTCAGGCCACGGCGGTCATCGGTAACGGGGCCCGCGGAGCCGTTGTGGCGGAAGATCGCTAAGTGCGCGCCGACGAGGAGCAGCAGCAGCGCGGGCATCAGCCAGACGTGTAAGCCGAAGAACCGGTTGATCGTCTCCGTGCCCATCACGCCGCCGCCCTGTGCGATGCTCTGAATCAGGGGGCCGGCGATCGGCGCGGTCCCCGTGATGTTCAGCGAGACCTGCGAGGCAAAGTAGGCGTTCATATCCCACGGCAAGAGATAGCCGGTGAGACCAAGCGCGAGCGTCACGAGCAGGAGAAGCACGCCGACGACCCACTGCAGCTCTCGCGGCGCTTTGTACGCGCCGAAGATGGCAACTTGCAGCAAGTGCAGGAAGACAAGCGCGATCATCGCGGTCGCGCCCCAATAGTGTACTGAGAGGACGAAATGCTCGAATGGATTCAGGTAGATCGCGCGGGTGGATTCCCACGCAGTTGCAGCAGACGGCGCATACCAAAACGTCAGGAAGATGCCCGTCGTTATCTGCACGATCATCGCGAAGAGCGTCGCGCTCCCGAAGACGTACCAATAGCTCGCGCCGCCGGGGACGTCCTCGGTGAGGAAGTCCTTCGCCATCGAGAGGAAGCCGGTGCGCTGTTCGATCCAGTTCAGCATCGTTGTTGCTCCTACGGCCTACGCTTGATATGAGATGACGATGCGGTCGGGCGTCGTCGACTGGTATCGAATCCACATAACTTGCGCGATGCCGCTCTTTTCGCGGAGCGGCAACGGGTCGAGCCCGCGCGGAGCGGGCCCCGCGAGATGCGCGCCGTCGAAGTTGTAGACCGAGCCGTGGCACGGGCAGAGAAACTTGTTCGCGCTCGCATCCCAAGCGTAGCGGCAGCCCAGGTGCGGGCAGAGCGGGCTGAAGACGACGAAGGTCATGTTGGCGACGTCGTACGGCACGTCGGGCTTACCGCCTGGCCCGTTGAAGATGTCGGGACGAGCCGCCCGAAATCGCGCGGGGTCGACTTTGATGCCCCAGACGTAATCCTCGAGCGTCTGCTCGGGAAGATATGCATCCTTCGTCGTCATCGTGAAGCTCAGCTTCACCGGCTTGCGCGTCGCCGCTTCGAGCTCGGACAACTCGGCGTGCGTGAGCGGCGACCAACTGCCGGCCCCCGAGCCTGCTTCGGGGATTAGCCCGCCGATGATGGGAATCGCGAGACCCACGCCGATGACACCGCTCATGGTGACGACGGCTTTGACCATGAAGGAACGCCGCGAAATCTCGTCCGGCGTCTCCGGCTGCTCTTGGGCGCCCTGCGCGCTATGAGTCGACATACCCCGCCATTACTCGTAATTTTACGTCCGCCCTTTTACCGGGCGTTGCGACTTTTGCACAAATGCGACCGGGAAGCGCCCTCGGCTACATCTTGTAGCTGTGCAGACCGCTTATCCAGATGTTCACGCCGAGATAGCAGAAAATGATCGAGGCGAAGCCAATGACGCTCCACCAGCTGCACCGCAGGCCTCGCCACGCATGGCGGGTGTGCAGATGCATGTACGCCGCATACAGGATCCACGAGGCGAGCGCGGCCGTCTCCTTCGGGTCCCACTGCCAGTATGCGCCCCACGCTTCGTGCGCCCAGGCAGCGCCGGTGATGACGCCCAGCGTCAAGAGCGGCAAGCCGACCGCAACCGCTCGATAGACGAGCACGTCGAGCTGCGCGAGCGACGGCAGCGTACTGAACCACTCCGCGACGGTATCCCCGTGCTCGGCGGCGGCCGCGAGCGCGGGCGTGTCGCGCAGCGCCGGGCTGAGCGTGGCTGCCGGAGTATCGACCGCGAACGACGTCAACAGTGCCGCGCCGCCGCCAGCGGCCGCCGCCGCGAAGGTGGTGCTGCGCCGGGCGTAGTGCCGGTTCGCGTAGTACTTCACGAGGTAGAGGATCGAGAAGACGAACGAGACGAGGAAGGCGGCATAGGACGAGACGACGAGCGGCACGTGGATCTTCGCCCAGTACGACTGCAGCGAGGGAACGGCCGGCATCACGCCCTCGTTCCACGTGACGCCGTACGCCAAAAAGATGGCAGCGAGCGCGAGAACGAAGCCGCCCGCGAACCAGAGCCGGTAGCGAAACGCGAAGGCGATGAAGATCGCGACGGACATCGCCGAGAAGAGCGAGAGCGATCCGTACAGGTTGAGCAACGGCCAGATGTGCGTCTCGGCGTAGCGCGCCCCGAGCTGCGCGAACTGCGCCGCGCACCCGGTCACGGCAAGCGTCGCACCGAAGTTGCGCAGCCACCCTTCCCGCGAAAAGAAGTAGACGACGAGAGCGAGCGCCCCAACGGCGTAGGAGCTCAGAGCGAGAACCATGAGCACGGCGTCGAGTGCCATCGCGTGCATGTGGGCAACCTTCCTTTTATTCGATTAGTCGACGTGCTTGCGTAGCTCGTCGACGAGCTCTTGAAACTGCGTTTCGAAGATATCGTAGCCTTTGACGGTCGTGGCCGCGAGCCCCACCGTGGACGCATCCTTGCCCGCCGGGTCCACGCGGACGTGCAGCCGAGCCGGTAAGAAGTAGAACGAGATCACGAGCCCGATCAGCAGCAGTACCGCGCCCGCCGCGACGAGGGGAACGCCGGGATCGTAGCGGTACTGAAAGCCGCTGTACAGCACGGCTCGCTGCGGCACGATGCGCCATCCGTTTCCGAGATCGACCGGCGAGCGAAGGGGATCGAGCACGGCGCCGAGCGGCGTGCCGTCTTCTTGAAGCGAGAGAATGACCGCGGGGTTGGTGACGCGTGGATCGGACGACGGCATGTGCGTTTGGCGGTCGACCGTCGGGACGAATCGCTCGTACACGACGCTGCGCGTCGTTCCGGGAATCGAGAGCGCATCGCCCTCGACGAGCGTGTGGCGCGACAGCGCGGGTACCGGCCTCCCGTCGTGCGTCACGGTGACGCGCATACCGAAACCATAGCTGGCTTGGTATACGAGCGTCCCGTCGACGTCGATCGGGTGATTGACGCGTACGACCATCGGGGTAGGGAGGCCGTTGCGACCGACGACGGTCACGTGTGAGACGTAATCGATCGGTTGATAGACCATGCCACCCTTGGTCAGCACCGGCGCGATCGTGTAGGCGAAGCGGTCCAACCGGATCAGCGCGTGCGTCTGCGGGATCTGCGCGGTCTGACCGGTCAGAATCGCCGTCTCGCCGGCAAAGCCGCGCGCCCAGTAGAGAATTGTGCCGGCGGCGATGACGAGAATCGCGGTGTGGTTGACGAGCACGCCGATGCGCGCCCAGTTATGGCGGTCGGCGAACGACCACTGCGTACCCTCGATGTCGTGCCGTACGATCTTCCAGCCGCGGGTCGAGAAAAAACGCTCGACGCGTTCCCGGACCGACGCTTCGTTGCCCGGAACGGTGACGTGCGCGTGGAGCGGAATCGCGTCGATCGTGACCGCCCTGCGAGGGGGAAGACGGCGTGGAATGACCTTCGTGAAGGTCGCGACCGTCATCGAGGCGAGGACGAGACCGACGCTCGCCAAGTACCATCCGCTATGGTAGATGTCGTCGAAGTTCAGCCGCATGATCGCGCGCGCGATCGGTGCCGGATAGGACGCGAAGTACGTGGCGGCGTCCTTTCCTTGTTCGACGACGACGCCCACGAGCGTGAGGACTCCCCAGAGCGCGAGCAATGCGACGCCGACGGTGACGTTGCCGAGGGTCCGGGTCAGCGCGCGCGTCACGTGGTGGGAAGGCTGCGCCGGTGCCACGAGCGCTCGAGCACGAGAATGAGCCAGATCGAGATCTCGTAGAGCGCGTACATCGGCAGCGCGATGAGCGCCATCGTCATCGGATTACCATCCGGAGCCGCGATGCCGCCTATCACGAAGAATGCGAAGAACGCGTGCCGGCGATAGTGCCGCAGCGAGGTCGAGCCGACGATGCCTAGGCGGGCCAAGCCGATCAACACGATCGGCATCTGAAAGATGATTGCGAAGATGCCGAGCAGGATCAGCACGAAGTTGATCGTGGGTGCGACGCCGAACGTCGGCGTGGCGACCGCGTCGGTGATGCCGAGCAGCGCATGGACGACGCGCGGAATCACGAGGAAGTGTGCGAATGCCAGCCCGGCGAAGGCGAGCAGCATCGACGGCGCGATGAAGCCGTAGACCATGCGGCGCGTGCGCGGATGAATGGCTGGGACGACAAACATCCACAACTGATAGATCAACACGGGCAAGCCGACGACGATGCCGCCGATGACGGAGAACTTGAACTCGGTGAAGATGACGTCGGCTGGGCCGAATGCGTGCAGGGTGATGCCGGCGAAGTACGTGTGAACCATCCATATGATCACGTCTTTCGAAGGGATGAAGAGCAGCACGGCGATGCCGCCGACGGTCGCGAGCGAGATCAGGAGACGCGCGCGCAGCTCCCGCAGATGCTCGGTGAAGGGCATCTCTTTTTGATCCCACTGCGTATCGCTTGCGGGCTCGTCGAGTATCGGCATGGATGAAAGCGGCACGATCGCCGGTCTTACGAGCTGAGCGTCCCCTTGTCGGAGGGGGGAGGAACGGCTTCGCCGCTTATCGAGCCGGCCTCGACGCCTTCCATGATGTCTGCCTTCTGGGCCTCGGCCTTGCGGCGCGCCTCTTCGCGTGCGCGAAGGACGGCTTCGTCGGCCTCTGCTTGGCCCATCATGAACTCCTTCTTCGCTTGCCCGGCGCTACGGGCGAGCTTCGGCAGCTTGTCGGCGCCGAAAAGCAGCGCGGCTATGACGACGATGCCGATGATGATCGGTGCGTCGATGAGGGCAAAGGCGGGGTGAATGAACATGGCAACTTCCTTTATTCGAGGAGCGCGTCGGCGAGACCGCTCAGCCGTTGCTTCGCCGTGCTCGGCGGTAACGGCTGCAATGCAACCTTGGCCAGAGCGAGGTGGCGTGCGATCTCGTCTCGGGTTGCGTCGACGCCCCCCTGTCGCTCGATCGCTTCGATGATCCGCTCGACCGGTACGCTTGCGTCGGTGAAGAACGAGCGTACCGCGCTGCGAAAGGCGGAGTCACCGCGGGCGAGTGCCAAGATCAATGGAACGGTCATCTTTTTCTCGGCGAGGTCGTTCCCGACCGGCTTCCCGAGCGCCGCACTCTCCCCGGTGAGATCGAGCAAGTCGTCGAGCATCTGGAATGCGACGCCGTATGCTTCACCGAAGCCGCGCAACGCCGCAACCTGCTCCGGGCTGCCTCCGCCGACGAGAGCGCCGCATTCGGCAGCCGCGGCAAAGAGCGAGGCGGTCTTCCTTCGCGCGATCGCAAGGTAGTCGTCGAGCGTCGTCGTGAGATCGCCGAGCGCGTGCAGTTGCAGGACCTCGCCGTCGCAGATCTCCGCGAGCGTGGTGGAAAGCACTTGCGGAATCGGCGGCGGGTAGTTTGCGGTGACGTTCTTGAAGATCCACGCGAAGAGATAATCGCCGGCGAGCACGCTCGTGCGGTTACCGAAATCGATCGCGGTGGCGTTCACGCCGCGCCGGGTCGCGGCGCGATCGACGACGTCGTCGTGGATGAGCGTCGCAACGTGAATCAGCTCCATGTACGCGGCGAGATGCAACGCGCTCACCGCATCGCCGCCGCAGGCTTGGACGGCGAGCAGGGTGATGCGTGGGCGCAAGCGTTTGCCGCCCGCCGAGAGCATACGCTTCACGGCCTCCGTGATGATCGGGTTCTCCGTCGTGAAGCTCGCCCGGAAGTAGTGCTCCACGAGATCGTGCAATGCCGACTCTTCCATCGGGTCCGGTGCGTCGCGCACGTCGTGCATCATACCGGCTTGGCCCCCATGTGCACCGCGATGGCGCCACCCATGAGCGGCACGTACCGCGCCTGCTCGAAGCCGGCGCGCTCGAAGTGCTCCCGCAGATGCGGCGCGTCGGGATGATGCGTGAGCGAGCTTGGAAGATACGCATAGGCTTGCCGGGATCCCCCGACCAGGCCGCCGAGGACCGGCACGACGCCGTAGAAGTAGAACCCGAAGAGACGCCGCCAAAGACGATTGCGGGGCTTGCTGACGTCGAGATTGACGAAGCGCGCGCCGGGCCGCAATACGCGCAGCACCTCGCGCAGCACCTCGTCGATGTCCACGACGTTGCGCAGGCTGAACGCCATGGTGGCGCCGTCGAACGTGTCGTCGGCGAAGGGAAGCTCGGTGACGTCGGCCTCTACGAAATCGGGCGCACCGCGAGCTTCACGCGCGGCGCGCGCGCGGGCGCCGTCGAGCATCGGCGTGCAGAAGTCGATGCCGGTGACGCGCAGCGTCGGATCGGTGCGCAGCAGGTGGAAGACGACGTCGCCCGTGCCGCAGCAGAGATCGAGCACGCGTCCGCCCTGAGGGGGCGCGAGCAGAGCGATCGCGCGGCGGCGCCAGGCTTCGTCGAGCCCGGCCGTGAGGACGCGGTTCGCAACATCGTAGCGCGGGGCGATGCGCGCGAACATCTCGCGGACGTGGACCGACTTGGCGCTGGAGCGCGTCGCGTGGGAAGAGTGCATGAGCGGGCTACCCTTCCAACCCTTGCCGGAGCCGCCCTTCGTCGGGATGTGAAGAACGATGGTTTACCTCAGCTCGCAGGCGAAGCTCGTCTTGGCCATCGAGCGCGCGCACGACGTGACGCTCGTCGCCTACCTCCTACCACGCGGTCCGACGTTCGCAGCGCTTGCAGCAGCGGCACGGCGTGGCGCGCGCGTCGTCGTGCGACTCGAGGGCCGCCCGTACTACGACGCACGCGGCGGCATACGGCGCTTGAATCGATCGGTGGCCGACGATCTGGCCGCAAACGGCGTCGACGCCCGTCTCGTCGATGGCGACGGCAGCGCTCCGGTGCACGCCAAAGCGGCGCTCGTCGACGGCCGGCTGTACCTCGACGACGTCAACTTTGCGCGCGGCGGGGAAGGCACCATCGTTCGCGACGACGCGCGACCCGACGCGCGCGCGTTACGCGATGCGATTGAAGGACGCTCCGATCCGCCGCGCGACGGCTTCGCGTTGCGCAAGAACGATGCGCTCGCGCTCGAGGCCGGCCTTCTCGGTGCGGCAGGCGGGCACGCTCCCGTCGCCGTGGAGAGCGAGTCCATCGGCAGCGGTAATGCGGTCTACTCGGCGTTGGAACGCCTCGGCGCAGCGGGATGTGCACCGCGTCTGCTCGTCTCGCGCGAAGCGCTCTCCGCGAAGGAGCGCTCCCTGCTCGGGCGATTGCGAGCCGGCGGCGTTAGCGTGCGCGTCTGCAGCTCGAACGAAAAGTTCGCGCTCGCCGGGAGCCGCGCGTGGGTCGGCTCCGCGAACGCTACGTCGGCGTATCTTACGCCGCGTCAGCTCGACTGGGGCGTACGCACGCCCAACCCTGCCATCGTCGACGAGCTGCGCGCGCATTTCGAAGCGCGGTGGCAAAGCGCTCGCGCGCTCAGCGCATGAACCCGAGGTGCCCGGCGTTTCGCGTCGTGACCTCCGCAACCGTAGAGGGCGAGATGCCGAGCGTCTGCGCAAGCTGCTCGGCGGTATAGGTAACGAAGGCGGGCTCGTTGCGTTTGCCGCGCATCGGAACGGGCGCCAGATACGGAGCATCGGTCTCCATGAGCAGCGGCTCGATGCCGACGGCCCTTACCGCCTGGCGCAGATTCGCAGCCGTCGCGAACGTCAGCACGCCGCCGATGCCGAGATGCAAGGCGAACTCGCCGGTGTACGCGCGCGCCTGTTCCTCGTTCCCGGTGAAGCAATGGATGACGCCGCGCATCCCAGGGCTGCGCTCTTCACGCAAGATTTCGATCATGCGGTCGTGCGCGTCGCGGACGTGAAACACGAGCGGGAGATTGCGTTCCCTGGCGATGGCGATCTGGGCGCGGAGGACGCGCTCCTGCATGTCGCGGGGGCTGTGGTCGTAGTAGAAATCCAAGCCGGTCTCGCCGATCGCGACGACGTCCGGCGACTCGAGCAACGGGGCAAACGCAGCGGCAACGTCGTCGGGTGCGCTCTTGGCCTCGTGCGGATGGATACCGATCGAGGCAACGATACCGAACTCCCGCGCCGTCGCCACCGCGCGCTCGCTGTCCTCGAGATCGCACCCGACGGTCAGGACACCGGCAACTCCCGCGTCGCGGGCGCGGCGGATCACGGCGCCGCGATCTGCGTCGAACGCCCGATCGTGGACGTGCGCGTGGCTGTCGATCACTGCTCGAGCAGGTCGAGTCGAGGGAAGAGCGGGTCGCCGAGGATCGTTCGCGTCCCCGGAGCGATGCGGCGTTCGAATGCAGCATCCCAAGCGTCGTCGATCTGGGCCTCTCCGATGCCGAGCCTGCGCCACAACTCCTCCATGCGCTCGGGCATGAAGGGGTGGAGCAGCATTGCCAGACGCCGCAGCCCTTCACAGAGCTCGTAGAGGAAGGCGTCGAGCTCCTGCGCGCGTCCTTCCTTATAGAGTGCCCACGGCTTGCGCTCTTCAACTGCGCGATTGAGCGTCGTGACGAGCTCCCACGCCGATTCGAGCGCGTCGCGAAAGCGCAGGTCGAGAATTGCCGTGCGCATGTGCTGCTGCAGATCTGCGAACTGCGCGAGCACGGGGGCGGCTCCCGGAGCGGGAACGCTCCCTTCGCGGTAACGCTGCAGCATCGAGAGCGTACGGTGCGCGAGATTTCCGAGATCGTTGCCGAGGTCGTTGTTATGACGCTGCGCGATCTTCTCTTCGGAGTAGGAGAAGTCGCTGCCGAAAGGCGCTTCGCGCAGAAGAAAATAGCGCAATGAGTCGGCGCCGAAACGATCGGCGAGCGCAAAGGGATCCACCGCGTTGCCGAGGCTCTTCCCCATCTTTTGCCCTTCGACCGTGATCCAACCGTGCGCGAAGACGAGCTCCGGGGCCGACTCGCCGATCGCCCACAGCACGGCAGGCCAGATTATCGTATGAAAGCGCGCGATCTCTTTGCCGACGAGCTGCACGGCCGCAGGCCAGTACGTGCGAAAGCGGGCATCGTCGACGGACCAGCCGATGGCCGAAATGTAGTTGAGCAGCGCGTCGAACCAGACGTAGATGACGCCGCCGCCCTCCGGAATCGGGATGCCCCAATCGAAGGTGCTGCGAGAGATGCTGAAGTCTTCGACGCCTTCCTCGAGCAACGCCATCATCTCGTTGTAGACGCTCTTCGGACGCACCCAATCGGGATGCGCGCGAAAGTGCTCGAGCAGACGCGGTCCGTATTTTGAGAGCCGAAAGAACCAATCGTCTTCCGAGAGCCACTGTACCTCGCGCCCGCAGGTCGGGCATTTCCCGTCGGCGAGCTTCGACTCGAGCCAAAACGTCTCATCGAAGACGCAGTACCATCCTTCGTACTTTCCGAGGTACACGTCGCCGCGCTCGCGCAGCGTCTCGAAGACGCGCTGCACCACCCGCTCGTGCCGCGGTTGCGTCGTGCGAATGAAATCGTCGTAGGCGACGTGGTACGCGGCGAAGAGCGACTGCCAGCGCGGAACGAGATCGTCGCACCATTGCTGCGGCGTCTTGCCGGCCGCGGTCGCGGCGTTCGCGACCTTCTGCCCGTGTTCGTCGGTCCCCGTGAGAAAGAACGCCGGTCCGGCGGTTCGTGCCGTGCGCGCGAGGACGTCGGCCACGACCGTCGTGTAGACGTGACCGATGTGCGGATTGCCGCTGATGTAGTAGATCGGCGTCGTGACGTAGTACGCGCGCTGCTCCACCCCTCTCTCGTTACGGCCTCTTATGAAAGGCCCTTCTGGTCGCGCTTGCGCTCAGTCGCGCGCGCGTAGAGGTGACGCCGCACGCCGTAACCGCGTCCGGCGAGATCTTTGGCGATCGCCGACACCGGGGCGCCTTGCGCGAGCAACGCGTCGATCGCGGCGTCCAGCGTCGCCGCGTCCGGTGCCGCCTGCACGGTTGCGGCGCCTTCGACGACCAGCGCGATCTCGCCGCGCACGGGCTCCGGGAGTCGTGCGGCAACGTCTGCCGCCGAGCCGAGAAGTTGCTGCTCGTGCAGTTTCGTGTACTCGCGCAGGAGGAAGACCCGTGCATCGGGAGCGATGGCGGCGAGGTCGGCGAGCGTGGCGCGAATGCGCTTCGGCGACTCGAACCACACGCTCGTCGCTTCCGAGGCGAGCGCGCGCGCGAACTGCTCGCGTCGTGCGCGGCTTGAGCGCGCGGGGAAGCCTTCGAAGAGAAAGCGCCGCAACGAGAAGCCCGAGAGCACCGCTGCGCCGACGAGCGCGCTCGGCCCGGGAAGCACCTCGACGGCGATGCCCGCGGCGCGCGCCGCGGCGATGAGCTCGTTGCCGGGATCCGAGATGCCCGGCGTGCCGGCGTCGGTCGTCAGCGCGACGCTCTCGTGGCGCGCTCGCTCGAGTATCTTCGGTGTCGCAGCGGCCGCGTTGTGTGCGTGATAGCTCCAGATCTCTCTGCCGGGCAGTTTTAGCCCGGCCAGGAGCGTGCGCGCGACGCGCGAGTCCTCGGCCACGAGCAGATCGCACTCGCGCAGGACCTGGATCGCACGGAGGGTGACGTCTGCGAGGTTGCCGAGCGGCGTGGGAACGACGATCAGCGGCATCGTGCGCGGATTCGCCGCATCGCGCAGGTCCTCCACCGCGTTGCCCCGTAGCGTCACTAGCGGTGAGGGCCGCCGCGAGGCTGGACGTCTCTTCTCTCCGCACTGCAGCCTCGGGCGAGTGCGTCGATACCTCACCCGCCTCGGCAATTCGCTGCACGATCTCGGTTCTTCGAAAAGAGTTGAGCCGCATCGTTCTTCGCGTGCATGTCGTCAACGATACCGAGGAGCCCGTGCGGTGTACTCCCGGCACCAAGCTGGACTCTAGCGCCCTGCTGCACACCGATCTCGATCTGACGTGCGAGCCGCATGCGGAGCTCGGCTTTCTCTTTGCAGTGTCGCGATTCGGCCGTTCGGAGCGCGCCGCGTTCGTACGCATCTGCGGAACATCCTTTGCTTGCGCCTTCGAGGCGCCGCTCGACGACGACGGCGTGCGCGCGGCCGCGATCTCGCTTGCCGTCGCAGCCCTCTTCGTCGCGTTGCTTGCCGGCGTCGTCGTATACGAACGCCGAAAGCGCCCGAAACCGCGAGCAAAGCCGGTGGATGCAGCACCCGCTCCTGCGCCGCATCCCGCTCCTGCGCCGGAGCCGGCTCCCGCGCCGATACTGCCCGTAGCCCCGCGGCCACCGCGCGCGTCCGAGCCGGTGCGCGGCATCGAGACGCACGGCTTCGCCGCGGTGCTCGACGAGCGGCGCGTCGTCATGGGAACGCTCGAGTGCACGCAGCGCCGCTTCTTCTCGACCGATTTCGTCGCAAAAGTCGTCAATCAGGCGCACGAGCCGCTTCTCTGTACGGTGACGGGCCGGACGCGCGATGCGACCGTCCCCACCTCGCCGGGTTCCTTTTGGATTCATCCGCAATCGGCGGTCGCGGTCGCCGTCTTGGCCCCGTTGCGCTTCCCGTGGCGTCTGCGAAACCTGCAGCTGCTCATGGAAAACTCGTCCTTGCGCGCGTCCGCGCAAGCAGACGTTCCCGTTCCCCTCGCCGTTCGTCTTGCCGTCGCGCTGGCAGCGCTCGTCGTCGCGCTTGCAATTGCCGCGGTCGCGTACCGCGTGCTCAGACCGACGATCCAGGCGTTTGCCGTGCCGGCGCAGGTGCTCGCCGGTGACACGGTAACCGCAAACTACGCCCTCTCGGGTATCGGTGCCGCGCGCTACGTCGTATCGCGCGGCCGCGTTCGTGTCGCAAGCGGTACCGTGCGGATCGGGCGCGGCTCGTTTACGTTTCCTACGCGCGGCCCGCGTGGAACGTATCGCGTCGCCCTGCTCGCGACCGGGCCGTTCGGCAGTACGCAATCGTCGCTCGTGCTGAGAGCGCTCGGCCACGTGGCGGCGACGCGCGCCTCCGTCGACGCACTCGAGGTCGATCCGGGCGTTGCGGCGTCAGGGGCGCCGATCACCGTCCACTACGTTGCTCACGCGCAGGGCGGAAGCATCGCGCTCGTCGATGCCGCGCAGATCGCCGTTGTGGCCGTACCGTACAGCGCGAGCGGCGTCGCGGTGCTCACCGCGCCACGCGTCGTCGCTCCGACGCAGTATCAAGTGCTGCTGCGGATCGCTCGTGGCCGTTCGATGGCGCGCGCGTCGGTCGGCGTACTCGTCATTCCGCAGACGCTTCCCGCACCGATGACGCCGGCTGTCGTTCCACCGATGTTCGATGCCGCGCAGCTGATGCGCGTACCGGGCCGCGTCGTTGCGGCGCACCGCTTCTCCGTGGTCGTGCTCGCGCATCCCGCGAACTTGCGCCTGACGCTAGAAGGTCGAGATGGAACGTCCTTTGCGCAGCGCTCGATCCCGCTCAATGCAGCGGCAGTGGAGTTTCTGGCGCCGCCGGCAACGGCCGGCCGTCGCTATGTCATCGTGGCGTCGTTTACGCGGGGCACTGCCGATCAGCTCGTCCTGGAGCCGCTGACGGTCTACGCGCGTTAGCAGGATCCCGAGAGCGTCAGCGCGGCGGTATTCGGTGAATCCGGCAGCGGCGTTGCGGGGCTCGAGACGTTGAGCGCCGTGTGCTGGAGAGACTGCTCGACCGCGGTACCCAGCTCCGCGTAACACGTCAAGATCGTCTGTACGTCCGGGCCGTCGAAGAAGTTCTGCGTCGCGCTCAAGTTTTGGTTTGCCCCGAGCGCGCTTTGCAGGTACGACGGTACCGATACGGCCGTCGTGACGGTCGACTGCGTGTGCACGAAGAGCATCGGCGATGCCATCGTGCCGCCGGAGAGATGCGTCGGGCCCGGCGTGCATGTGCCGCTCACGACGCCGGTCGGTTGGAAGAACGAGGGCGATCTCGGCCCCGGGAACGTGCCGTTGGTGGGGTCGTTCGTCAGGGCATCCGGCCCCGGCGTGGCGCACGTGTAGATCTCGGTGGGGGCGATGCCGGGAAGCCCGTCGTAGAGCGCGCCGAGGCTGTACTGCTGATACGGGTTGGCCTCGTCGGAGACGAGGCCGCTGAAGCGCACTGCGATTTGCGCGCGCTCGCTGATCACCGAGGACTGCACGGTCCAGATCACGCCGAAGAGCACGAGCAGGAATGCCGGCAGAAAGATCGCCGTCTCGATCGTCGCTTGGCCGCGCTCTCCGTGGCGGCGCCGGCGCAGGCTCACTTGCACGTGAAGCTCGATCCCGCGCTGAGCGCTCCGGCGAACGGCTTGATCGCCATGGTGCTCCACCACCCGTCCGCGACGTAGAGTCCCGGATGGCTCGCGCTGTACGTGAAGCCGCCGCTGCCGTCGGACGTCGACGGATCACCGGGGTTGTACGTGTTGTTGGGGTTTCCGCCGTAGTCGACGCGGTAGTACCGGTCGTTGTTCGAGAATCCGGCCGTTTGATCGTCCGAGCTCTCCGGATACTCGGAGGGCTGAAACACCGCGCTCGACGAGCTCGCCGGATCGACCATGGAGCCGACCCACATGAACTCTTGCGTGTCTTGGATGGATGTCGCCGCCGCGCGCCCGACGACGTTGACGGCGCTCCCGTTCCAGTTCCAGAACGTCGGCATCCACGGCGTCACGCGTGCGCAGGCTACGATCTCGATCTGCATCGGCGTCAGGTCGAGCTTCGGATGTCCGCTCGTACCGCCGCCGACGACCATGTTACAGCAGTCTGCGTAGACGTCTTCGGTGTAGGTGGAGGGCCGAGGCGTCGCCTCGACGAGCGTGTAATTGAAGGCGCAGTCACCGCCGCTCGCGGTACCGCAGTTCGTCTGATACTGCGAGAGCGCAGACTGGATCAACGAGACTTGGTTCGACCACGTTGGCGTCGAGACGCGCCCGACGATCGCGACGTCGTTCGTGTACCGGCTGAGCGAATCCAAGTAGTTCTGGCGCAGGTTGGCGTAGAGCGTCGCGCAGCTCGGCGTGCTGCCCTTGCAGCCGCCGTCGCCGTGGATCACCTCGAGCAAGTCATTCATCGTGACGCGCAGGCGATACTCTTCGACGGCCGCAGCGTGCAGCGCGGCCTCGGTCTCGTTCCATTGCGTCGTTTGGACCGAGAGCATGCCGCGGGCGGCTGCGTCGGCTGCGTTCATCGCGCGCATCTGCCATGCTACCATCTGGCCGTAGCTCATCGCGAGCGCGAGCATGGTGAGCACGGTGAGCGTCCCGAACGCCCAGATCGGAAACGTTTGGCCGCGTTGGGCATGGGAGCTCCAGCGAATGCCGTTCACGAGCCGGGGCCTCCATCGGTGCATCCGTAGGTCGGATTCAACGGGTAGCCGTTCGCAAACGCCTTGCTTCCGGGATACTCGCCGTGCGTGCCCTGCACGTCCCACGTGTAGACCATGCGGAACGAGGCGCCGTTCCATGCGGCCACGGTTGCCGGCCCGCTCGACGTCTCGTCGTAGTTGCTGCCCGGAATCGGCGAAGGCGCCGGCATCACGCTGGGAAACGCCGTCGCCAAATCGGCGAAGATCCGCTGATGGCACGCCATCGTCTGAAAGGTTCCATTGGTGCCGATGCCGTCGGCGCTCGTCGTGTAGTTGCCGGCGTTCCCGGTCTGGTCGTCCTTGAGGTACTCGGCGAGCCCGAGCGAACGCAGCCCGCCGCCCGAATACCAGCTCGAGCACGACGATCCATTCGAGCTGAACTGCGACAGCGTGCAATAGCTCATGTACGCGAACGTGAAATAGTAGGGCGGAACGTTCTGGTCGTCTTGCGTGATCGGGTTCACGAGCGAGCTGTAGACCGTGGGCGAGTTGTATCCCGCGCCTTGCGCGTCGTCGTCGTGGTTGCCGACCATCGTCATTCCCTCGACGTTGCCGGCGGAGAGCGTGATCGAGTTGCCGAGAACCGAGAGCCCGTTGACGGTCATCGTGCCCTTCGTCTGGACGAGCTGCGAGCGAAGGATCGCCGAGCCGCCGAATCGTTGGGTCAGGCTTCCCCACTGCGTCCAGTTCGGCATCGTCGTCGTGTTCGTCGAAAGCGGATTCGCATCGGTTATGTTCGAGACGCCCCACGTCGTCATTGGGACGCTCGGGAAGATCGGCCCGAGCGATGCGTCGATGGCGGTGTAGTTGCTTGAGCCGAGCGCGGCGGCATGCGAGTACATAAAGGTCGCGCCGTCGAGCTGCGTCTGGAAGAAACCAATCAGCGCGATCTGAATCGCGCCGAAGATGACGAGCAGCGTGAAGCTCAGGACGATGGCCGTCTCAGCCAGCGCGGCGCCCCGAACGCGATAGGATGCTCCTCTCATGGCGGTGGCGTCCCTGTGGTATACGTCTGCAGCGCCGTGCTCGAGTTGCTCCACGCCGTGGAGCACGCAACCGCGACGCCGGCGAGCGCCGTCATCGCACCGAGTGCGATCAGCGCAAGCGCCAGCGCGTACTCCGGGAGTGCGACTCCTGCCTCGTCGGCGAGCAGCGAGCGCAGAGCGCGCATTACTGCGAGACGATCTCCGGCGTGAGGATGAAGACCACGTCGGACTCCGAGTTCTGGTAGTTGACCGACTGGAAGAGCTTTCCGAGGATCGGGATCGCCGAAAGAATCGGAATCTTGCTGACCGTCCGCTGGCTCACGTGCTGGATCAAGCCGCCCATGATGATCGACTGGCCGGGCGCCGTGATGATGTCGGTCGAGAGCCTGCTCTCCTTGAGCGCGGGAATGTAGAACCCGTTGAGCTGGACGGCGTTCTGATAGTCGAGATTCGAGATGTCGGGCGTGATGTTGCTCTCGACGCTGCCGTTAGGGAGCAGCGTCGGCGTCACGTTCAACTGGACGCCGTAGTTCTTCCAATCGACCGACGTCTGGCCGATGCCGGTCGAGTAGACGTACGGGATCTGCCCGCCGACGAGGAACGTGGCGAGGTTTCCGGGGGTCGTCACGAGGTTCGGCGCCGAGAGAATGCGCCCGTGGCCGCTCGTGAGCACGAGGTTGAGCGTCGGTACGAGGCGCACGGTGCGGAAGAACGGCGCGAGGTTCAGCGCTTTGCCGAGCAGGCCGGCGGCTCCGCCCTCGAAGATTGGGAATACCGGCGGCGCGAGATTGATTTCGTTGGGATTGTTCGGGTTCGGAATGCCGGACTGGAGCTGGAGCCCGAGATCGCCCAGACCGGTCCGATCGATCTCGAGGACGTAGACCTTGATGCTTATCTGACTGATGTGCGCGACGGAGAGACGGTCGATCACCTTGCCGTCTGCGGCGAGGTACGTGCCAGCGAGGACCCGAGCGCGGTTGATCACCTGCTCTTCCTCGACTTGATCGCGCACGTATCCGCTGACGATGATGTTTCCTTTACCGTCGGGTTCCATGCTGAGCTCGTGCGCGGTCGGCGAGGCCGCGAACTCCGACTGCAGCGTGTCCATGTTGTGCGTAACGCCGACGACGTCGACGATGTGGTACTTGTCTTCTCGCGCGATCGCCGTGAAGCTCGAGACGATGTTGTTCTGGTTTACCCACTGCGCCATGTCGGGAACGGTACCGCTGACGATGACGTTCGTGCCGTAGCTCCTGACGCGAATCCCAGGGTTGTTGATCGCGGACGACAGCATCTGTGCGAAGTTGTCGAACAGCTCGTCCGTCACGCTTACCGTATACGTACGGCGGCCTGACCCGGACCATACGAAGAGCGACGTCGTTCCCGGCGCTTTACCGTTGACGATCAGCTGGCTCGTTCCAATGGGAACGACGCCGGCGATGTGACCGTCTCCGATCGCGACGCGCGTGAGTCCCGGAGCGGAAATGATCGTGGAGTGACCGGCTTTGAGCGAGATCACATCGGGATGGGCTTGCGCCGGCGCGACCGGAATCGCAACCACGAGCGTCATCGCGAGTGCCGCGCAGAGCGCGCGCACATGTACTATTGTCATGTAGTTCCTTCCGTGAGCCACGGCATCGGAACTCATTATGCCACGACCCCCTACCCTAAGGGCATAAACGCAGCGTTTGCTTTCTGTAAAGCTTGTGCGCACAGCGTTTGCAGAAAGCCGAACCTCGATTATGATCGTCCCACGTTCACGGAAAGGAGAACGGCATGTTGCATCAAGCGTTCACGTCGTCTGCGATCGTTGCGTCGCTCATCATGGCCTCGGGAGGTTCGGCTTCGGCCGGCGTCCCCGGGTCGACGCTTTCGCAGGCACAGCACGACTGGGTAGGTGCGAACGCCGGCGCAGCTGTCGTTTCATCGGTCTATCCGAGCTATGGGTTCTCGGCTTCGGAGCGACCGTCGTTCGACGCGGGCGGCGCGGGGTCTACGACTCCCGCCGCCAGCTCGGCGCCGGTGGTTCTGAGCCAAGCGCCGCAAGCCGGAGCGATCGCACTCTCCGCTCGTCGTCACGATGGCGCGGAGGCGATCGACGTTACCGGGACCGCTCCGCCAGGGACGTCAGTCGAGATCACGGCTAGAGCCAAGATCTCGATCGACTTGCCGGTCGTCTTCCTCAATCGCTTGACGGCGGTTGCGGACTCGTCCGGCGCCTTCTCGGTAATACTTCCGATCGCCCCCGACTTCATCCAGGGCACCGAAATCATGATTCAAGCGGAAGCGCCGGGTACGAATCCGGCAACCGTGAGTCTCACGGTCGGCCCTCCATCGAGCGGGCCACCGATCACGTCTACTGACGTGGATAACGACCGCGGACCGTAGACGAATCTCGTACCCCAAACACCCTAAGTGAGGAGAAACCTTCAATATGTTTTCCGCAGTCAAGACCCTCGTGAAGGACGATAGCGGTGCGACGCTGGTCGAGTATGGCCTGTTGCTCGCACTCGTCGCCCTCGCGGCGATCACCGCCATGACCACGCTCGGCGGCAAGATCTCGAGCCTGTTCACCAACGCAGGCAACGACCTCTAAACCCAACGATCGAAGAGCGGGCTACGCGCGTCCGCGTGTAGCCCGCCTTTTTTCACTCATGATCATTGCATTTCGCAATCTCGTCCGAGACGATCACGGCGCAAGCCTGGTCGAATATGGACTGCTGATCACGCTCGTCGCCCTCGCCGCTATTGCAGCGATGACGGTGTTCGGCGCGGACATCAGCTCCATGTTCTCGAGCGACGCGAGCGCGATCTAAAAGAGAACCATTGATGATTTCAACACCGCACACCATTGCCTTTGCCGTCGCAGGCGCTGCATGCGCGATCGCGGCGTGTACGGACCTCGCCTCACGGCGCGTTCCGAACGCGCTCACGCTGCCGCTCATCGCCGCCGCGCCGGTGCTCGCAGCCTTCGACGGCGTGCAAGCCGCGCTCGCCGCGGCATCCATCGTCGCCGTCATGCTCGTCCTCGGGACGTTCGTGCACGCTGCCGGCGTGCTCGGAGGCGGCGACGTCAAGCTGCTCGCAGGCGTCACCGCGCTTGCGGGGTTTCCCGCGTGCGTCGACGTCGCGCTCTACTGCGCTCTCTGGGGCGGCGTGCTCGCCGTCAGCGTCGCAGCGGTGCGAGGCGAAGTCGGCGCGGTCGTCAGCCGGGTGCGCATCGGCATCACGACGACTCTCGCCGGCCGTAGTCTCGCTCTCGGTGCCGCAGCGATCGGGGCGCGCGGCACGCGCATTCCGTACGCGGTCGCGATCGGCGCAGGATTCGCCGTCGCGGTCGCAGGTCTCACCGTCTTCCCCTTCCTGAGGATCGTTCAATGAACAAACGCAATACGCTGCTCATCGTGGCGGCCGTGCTCGCCGCCGGCGCCGGACTCTTGACCTTCAACTATCTGTCGTCGTCGAATAGAAACGTCGCGTCGGCGCCGCCAAGACCGGTGCTCGTCGCGATCGCGGACATTCCCGCGCACACGCCGGTCACGAGCTCGATGGTGAACGTGGTCATGCGTCCGAGCAGCGACGTCGACTCCAACGCGCTCTCGTCCCCGAGCGACATCTCCGGCGACGTCGCGCTGGGCCCGATTCCGGCCGGCGCGGCCATTACGTCCTCGAATACGAGCAAAGACGAGGCGCCGGTACGCGGCCTGCACCTCATGCGCGGCTATCGAGCGATCTCGATTCCCGTCGACGAGGTGCGTGACGTTTCGGGTCTCGTAGAGCCGGGCGACAAGGTCGACGTGATCGCCGTGCCCCCGCGCGTCGGAGCCGCCCAGCCGACGGCCTCGATCATTCTGCACGACGTCACGGTCTTCGCCGTCGGCGGCGAGCTCGCGCCCTCGGCGCCCTCGACGCCCACCCCGGGATCGCAGCCCGTTCCCAACGTTCCGCGCTCGGTGACGCTCGAGGTCACGCCGAATCAGGCGGACTTGCTCGCGATGGCCGATCTCAACACGACGCTGCGATTGGCGCTGCGTCCGAAGGGCGATCCCAGCGGCTCGAGTCAGGACCTCGTGTTCGCATCGCAGACCTTTGCGGCTCCCCCGCCGCCGGTTACCTCGAGCGGACCCGCTCCCGGCCCGCGCCGCGCGCTGCCGTATTCATCGGTCGAGATCATCGAAGGCGATCAGATCGGCGCCCCGGACACCTCGGGCAGCTCGACGAGATAAAGGAGATGCCTGAGATTTTCTTCGTCATCGGCTCCAAAGGCGGAGTCGGTGCGACGACCTTCGCGACCCACGTGGCGACGACGTTCGCGAAGGACGGCGGACCGACGCTGCTCGTCGACGGCGATCTGTCCGGGCGGCGCGCCGGTGCCGTGCTGTTCAACGCGATCGCGAAGGTCGACGCGCGGCGCGCGCAAGACGATTTCGCGCTGGCGGAGGTCGGGCCGAATCTCACGCTCTTCGAGCTGGCAGGATCGATCCACGACGGGTTCACGATCAAACCGGACAAGGTCGAGCAGCTTCTGCGCTCGATCTCCGCTGCGACGAAGTTTGCCATCGTCGACGCGGCGCAGCCGTTCGCTGCAGCCGTGCGCCCGTTCGCGGTTCGCGCAGCGCAGTTCTTGCTCGTCGTCGAGCCGTCCATGCTCGGCGTTACCGGCGCGCGGGTGATGCAGCTCGAGTTGATGAAGTTCGGCGTGCCGGAGTCGCGCTTAAGCGCGGTCGTCGTCACGCGCGACCCGCACAATCGCGTTCCCACCGCGGAGATCGAGCGCGCGCTGAAGCTCAAGATAATGGGCGAGATTCCCCCGCTCGATGACAAGAAGTTCGAAAAGGCGGTCGCCGCCGTCGTGGATCGGCTCAAGAGCGGCCCGCAGCCCGCGGACCTGCTCGTCCTGCAACCATCGACGAGCACGCCGATCGGCGAGCGGCGCATGGTCGATCGCACGAAAGTCGATGTGTCGAACAACGGCGTCCAGAAGCGCGCCGCGGATACCGCATCGGACCAGCACAAGAACAAATGGTCGGCGCTGAAGGCGGAGATTCATCGCGAGCTCTCGCGCCGCATCGACTTCGCTGCGATCGGCTCCAACGCAGACCCGCTGCGCTTGGAGGAGCTTCGCGCCGAGGTCGAGAGCACCGTCACCGAGGCCGTAGCGCGTCATCCGGGGCTCGGATCGGCCGAGGAGATCGCCCGTCTGCGGCAAGACATCATCCACGAGAGTCTCGGCCTAGGCCCGCTCGAAGATCTCATGAGCGACCCCGAGGTCACTGAAATCATGGTCAACGGCCCGGATCGTATCTACGTAGAGCGTCGCGGCCGCATCGAGCTTTCGGGCATGCGCTTCAACGACCAACACCAGGTGCGCTTGGTCATCGAACGCATCATCTCGCCGATCGGGCGACACATCGACGAAGCGGTTCCGATGGTCGACGCACGCCTTCCCGACGGCTCGCGCGTCAACGCGACGGTCGAGCCCCTCTCGATCGATTATCCGACGATCACCATTCGGCGCTTCGCGAAGGACCGGCTCAAGGCCGACGACCTCGTCTCCAAAGGCTCGCTGACGCCGGAGATGGCCGACCTATTGCGAGCGGCCGTCGAGGCACGCTTGAACATCGTCATCAGCGGCGGCACCGGCTCCGGCAAGACGACGCTGCTGAACGTCCTCTCGGGGTTCATTCCCGTCAACGAGCGCATCATCACGATCGAAGACGCGGCGGAACTGCAGCTCCATCAGGATCACGTGGTTCGGATGGAGGCGCGTCCGGCCAACGTCGAAGGGCGGGGCGCGATCCCGATTCGCGAGCTCGTACGCAACTCGCTGCGCATGCGTCCGGACCGCATCGTCGTCGGCGAGTGCCGTGGCGGTGAAGCGCTGGACATGCTCCAGGCAATGAACACCGGTCACGACGGATCGCTGACTACCGTGCACGCGAACACGCCGCGTGACTGCCTGTCGCGCATCGAGACGATGGTGCTGATGGCGGGCTTCGACATCCCGGTGCGCGCGATTCGCGAGCAGGTCTCGGGAGCCGTCGACGTGATCGTGCAGACGTCGCGCTTGCGCGACGGAAGCCGCAAGGTCACGTCCGTCACCGAAGTCGTCGGCATGGAGGGCGACATCATTTCGACGCAAGAGATCCTGCGCTTCGACCAACACGGCCTCGACAAAGAAGGCAAGCTCGTCGGAAGCTTCGTCTACACGGGCGTCCAGCCGAACTTCCTGCGCCGCCTCGAAGAGTACGGCGTCAGCTTCCAGATCGAGCGGCTGAGCCAGATGCAGCTCGCCGTCGCCGCGTGGTAGCGGAGATCCCGGAATGACCTCGGTCGCACCGTTCATCGTCTTCTTCGGCGTCGCGGGCGCAGTCGCGATCGGCTGCGTCGCGTTCTGGGACCGGCTCGTCGCGTGGGTCGCGCTGCGGCTGGAGCCGTACCGCAGGTTGCTCGAGCGCGCGGCGATTCCGATCAAGGCCGAAGAGCTTGCGCTCATGGTGATCGCAGCGGCGATCATTCCGTGGGGCGTTCTGGCGTTTCTCCTCAAGCCGTCGCCAATCGTCGGTCTCCTCTTGCTCGCCGGCACGTCGTGGATCGCATACGTGGGCGTCAAGGGGTACGTCAATCTCAAGGTGCTACGGCGCCTCAATCATTTCAATAATCAGCTGGAGATCGTACTGCGTTTGATCACGGGCGCTCTGCGGGTTGGGCTCGGCTTGCGGCAAGCACTCGTCACCGTCGTGAGCGACATGCCGGATCCGTCGCGGATCGAGTTCTCGCGGGTGCTGAGCCAGACCCAAATCGGCGTCAGCATCTACGACGCCCTCGACCAGCTCGCCGACCGCATGCCTTCGAGCGAGCTTGCGATGATGACGCGCTCGATTCGGATCCAGAGTCAGACGGGCGGCAACCTCGGCAAAGTGCTGGAGAACTTGGCGGAGACGATCAAGCAGCGCCGCAAACTGAATCGTAAGATCGCCGCGCTGACCTCCGAGGCTCGCTTTACGAAGTACATCATCTCGGCGCTCCCCATCGGCGTCGGCATCTTTATCCTGACCTTCGAGCCTGACATGCGCGCGGGCTTGCTCTACACGCTGCTCGGCCGGCTCTGCTTGGGCGTCGTCGTAGGTTTGATCACCCTGGGATGGATCGTCTTCGGCAAGCTCTCGAGGCTCGACATCTGATGGTCGTGCTGTTGATTCTTCTCGTGGTCGGCGCCGTGGGCGTCATCGTGTACGCGATGACGAGCTCGAACAGCGATGTGAAGGCGCAGCTTGCCGCGATCAACGTCTCGGCAGGAATGGGAGGCGCCGACGAATCCGGAACGATCTTTCAGCGCCTGCTCAACGATCAGCGGCGCGATCGACTCGAGGTGCGCCTGCAAGAGGCGGGCTGGTACGACGTCACGCCGGCAAAGCTCTTCGCACGCGCCGGCGTCTATTGCGCGGTCGGCACCGGCATCGGGTTCCTAGCCATGCTCCTGCTGCACCAAACGTCGACGGCGATGCTGCTGCTCGTAGCGGCGCTTGCAGGATTCGGCTTCTATCGTCCCTTTGGCGAGCTCGCGGGCACGATCAACCGGCGGAAGACCGAAATCCGCCGCGCGCTGCCCGACTTTCTCGACCTGCTGTCGAGCACGGTCGAGGCGGGCGTCGCGCTGAACGCTGCCATCTCGGTTGCTGCGGAGGGCTTGCACGGAGCGCTAGGTGACGAGATGCGCACGGCGTTGCAGGACGTACGGCTGGGGCGCTCGCGCGCCGAGGCGCTGACCGCGATGGCATCGCGCGTGCGCGAGCCGGATCTGACGACCGTCATCACGGCACTCGTGCAATCCGAGCGCGTCGGAGCATCGATAACGCACGTCATCGAAGAACTTGCAGCCGACTCGCGCGACCGGCGCATCATGCGCGCGGAAGAGCTGGCGGCAGCGCTTTCGAATAAGTTGATCTTTCCCATGGCGCTCTTCATGCTGCCGTCGCTCTTCATCATGATCTTCGGCGGAGTTCTCGCGAGGTATATTTACCACTGATGGTCGGCATACTCGCCTGGGCGTTCATCTATGCGTGCGCGGCGACGTGCGGCATCATCGCGGCCGATTTCGTCTGTGCGCGCACTCAGCGCCACGACGATGGTCCGGCGCCCATGTGGCTGCATCCTGCCGTGCCGATCGTGCTCTTTGCGCTCCTCGGTATCGTCGTCGCCGCGCGCGGAGGAAACCTCGCGCAGCTCGGCACGATCGCTCTGCTCGGCGTTCCGCTCGTCGGCGCGTGGTATAGCGACGCGCGTACCGGCATCGTGCCGGACGCGTTCACGCTCGCTCCGCTCGGCATCATCGCGCTCGGCGTTCTGCTCCATCACACGTGGTGGATTGCGATCTCAGCGGTGGTCGTCTTCGCCGCCTTCGCGCTCGCAGCAACGTTCTCACGCGGCCGCGGGATGGGGTGGGGCGACGCGAAGCTCGCGATGCTGACCGGCGCAGCGCTCGGCTTGCAGACGTCGCTGCTGGCTCTTGCGGTGGCGTGCTTTGCCGCAACCGTGGTTTCGGTAATACGGAACAAGGGCACGCAGCCGATTGCGTTCGCTCCGTACATCGTGGTGGCGATGCTCCTCGCGTTCGGGTTCAGCGTCCATAGCTGACCATGCGTAACCACTCCGGCTAAGACGGAGTGAATCCCGGCATTGCTTGTTGATCCGAATGCTGTGGCGCCCCCGCGATCGCCCCGCAGGGGCTCGAAGCCGTTGGGCCGGATGCCTCGTGGAAGGTCTGAATCCGTCCGATTGGCAAAATCGAGAATGCAGTGGCAACCTCGCACAGTATCCGCGCTACGCCCGCGCGCTCGTTCGTACAGCGCACGTTGGGGCTGATCGGGCGCACGCAGGTAGGAGAGGACGAAGGCATGCTCTTCGACCGGTGCTCGTCGATTCACACGTTCTTCATGCGCGTACCGATCGACGTCGTCTTCCTCGATGCCGGCGACCGGGTGGTGCGTGCGGTCGCAAACGTCCGGCCGTGGCGCCCGTTCGTCGGCTGCGTCGGGGCGTCGCGCGTCGTGGAACTCGCTGCGGGCTCGATCGAGCGCCGCGGGATCCGGGCCGGCGACCTCGTGACGCCGACCGTTGCCTCCTGAGAGTTTCCCTTAGGCGACGACCGAGCGCAGAGGAACCACGTCGGCGCGCAGCCGGCGCAACGCGGTCACATGGCGCTGGATCTCGTTGAAGCTCTCGTCGACGTCGCGGGCGACCGCGGCATTAGCCTCCGTCGGCGGCTCGAGGATCAGCGGCCCGCGGTAGAGCGCGCGCGCGGCTTCATAATCTTCGGCGGCGCGATCGAGATGCTGAGCGGTCATCGCCTCGCGAGCCGCCGCCACGTGCGCGGTGAAAGCAGCGAGATCGGTGGCAGCGAGATCGGTGCGAAGGACGACGTCGCCGCCCTCGCAGCGGAAGTAGAGATCGACGCGCGACTCGGGCAAGCACCGGCGAAGCGCGGCGCGGATGTTGCTGCACGTCGTGCGCAGGTTCTGGCCGGCCTGTTGGCGGTCGTGCGTTGGCCAGAAGAGCTCGCAAAGCTCGCTGCGAGAGGCGCGACCGAGCGGCGCGAGGAGCAGATGCTTGAAGAGCGCCGCGTCCTTGCGCCGAATCCATTCGATACGGCGCCCGCCGATGCGCACCTCGAACTCGCCGAGGAGGCGAACAAACATGGGGCTTGCGTCGGGGAGCGCAGCGAGATCGAGCGTTTCGCCATGCGGATTGAAGGCGCTCGCAACCGCGCGAAGCAGCGCGTACCCGTACTCGGAGCGCACGACGTAGAGGCCGGCACGCTCGAGCGCGCCGAGGTCGTCGGCGGCGACGAGTCCTTCGCTCGAACAGAGGCGCACGAGCGCGGGGCCGAGATCGGAGGCCGCGGCATCCGCCAAGATCATTTCGCGCAGCGAGACGCCCCGCTCGGCATTCCACAGGCGCATCGCGTCGGCGAGCGTCCGGCCGGCGTCGGCTGCTGCGCGAATCGCGCCGGCGACGACGAGCGGCCAGCCTTCGCTCTCGCGCGCGAGCTGCGTCACCTGCGCGCTCTGCGCTTCCACGGCTGCGAGCGCGGCAAGCTCGCCGATTTCGCCGGCGGTGAATGCCAAGCTCGATGCGTCGAGGAGAGCGGTACCGCCGTCGAGCAGACGGCGGGGATCGGCGACGCTCTCGCGCGAGCGCCCGGCAAGGATGACGCGAACGTGCTCGGGCATCTGCGCGACGATCTGCGCGAGCGCTTCCCGATCGTCGCGGCGCAGCGCGTCGATCTCGTCGATCGCGATCTCGCACGGAGGAAGCGCCTCGAACGCCGCGACCGCCGATTCGACGGATAGGCCGCATTCGGGCGACATGCCCAGGCGCTCGCACAGCACCATTGCGGGCCGGTCGGTCAGCCGGCGCAACGGTCCGATCGCAATATAAAAACACGCAGGCCGTGCCGCAGCATACTCGGACAACAAGACGCTCTTACCGAAGCCCGCGGGAGCAACGATTGCCCGCAACGGCGTTTGCGCGTAGCGCTCGAGCCATGCCAGAAGGCGCTCGCGTCGAAGAACGTACGTCGGCTTCCTGGGCATTCGCGCTGGGATCGCGACCCCCGTCGGCATCCTGACCTCCACCGGTTGGCGCCCGCTTCGCAGGCGTCCGTGCTTACAGCATCGTCTGCCGCTTAGCCGAGCTTTAGCCGAGGAGCAATCCAAACGCGTGCTTTACGCAAACTTGACGCTCTCGGCTCGGCGGAGGAGCGCCGTGAGCGCACCGGCGACGACAAACCCGACGTAATAGGAAACGTCCCCGAGCTGCGGATACGCGTGCGCGACAGGTCCGACAAACCAGGCTTGGTTCCAAAAAGGCGTCGAGGCGAGCAATCCTGCGATCCACGCAACGATGCCCGTCCGCCAACGGGGCGCGCGCTCGGGGTCGGCCTGTGAGCGGCCGCGCAGCCAGAGATCGACGAGCACGACGGCGGCCCAGGGCGACGCCCAGTACGAGAGCAGCAACAAGAAGTTGGTATAGTACGTCGCCATATCGCTCCACACGGCGCCGCCGGTCGCGAGCAGCGCTCCGAGCACGCCGACAGCGAGCGCGGCTGCCGCGCGCTTCACGCGAATGTTGAACGCCACGAGCGCCGCGAGGGCTCCGGAGTAGAGGTTCATGCAGTTGGCCGTCAGCGTCCCCAGCACGACGGCAAAGAGCACGAGCTTGGCAACCCACCCCGAGCGCAAGAGCACGGAGACCGCCTGCGTCGGAAGCATGTTCGTAAGCGCGGAGCCGTGCGACACGGCGGTGACCGTGGCCGCGCCCATGATCTCGAGCACGACGCACGAGACGACGCAGCCGAGGAACGAGTACCACCACACCGCGCGCGCGCTCGTCGTGCTGGGCAGGTAGCGCGAGTAGTCCGAAGCACACGGTACCCATCCGAGCGCATACGAGAACGCGAGTGCGGTTGCGAAAACGAACCCTGCGAGCGGGCCTCCTCCGGCGGCCGGCGCGAGCGGATTGAACGGTGCGTTCCATTGTACGTGTGAGAACGTCACGACGCCGAGGATCAGGAAGCCGAACGCGAGCAGCACGACGCTCGCGCGCTCGAAGAGGTGAATGAAGTTGTAGCCGTACACCGCGATCAGGATTTGCAATGCGAGCATGACGCCGAGCGCCGCGGGGTACGGCCATCCCGCGATCGTTTGCAACGCGTACGCGCCGAAGACCGTGTTGATTGCGAACCATCCGACGCCGGCGAGGAAACTGAGCGTTGCGGGCGCGACGTTTCCGCTGCGCCCGAAGGCAAGCCGCCCCGCCACCATTTGCGGCACGCCGTAGCGCGGCCCCATCGTTGCGAGTGCGCCGAGGACGGCGAACCCGGCGAGATTCCCGATCAGAATTCCGGCTGCGGCGCTGCGCAAATCGGTGCCGTACGACGCGGCGATGATGAGGCCGACCATCCAGGTCGCGATCTCGGCGTTTGCGGAAAACCACACGCCGAAGAGATGGCGCGGACTGCCGTGGCGCTGATCGTCGCGTACATGCTCGATGCCGGTCGGCTCGACCTCGAGGACTTGATCCCTGTATACGCGTGCCTCGCTCATCGCGCTTGGTCACCCGCGACGACGTGATGCGAGTCCGTGAAACCGGCGCCGCACGCGCGCATCTCCGCGATTGCGCGCTCTTCATCGCCCGGGCGTGCGTTGATGGCGGCGATCGCGTCGCTGATGACGACGATGTCGAAGCCGGCCGCGCGCGCGTCCAGGGTCGTACACCGCACGCAGTAATCGGTGGCGATGCCTGCGATAAAGAGGCGCCGTATCCCGTGCGCGTGGAGACGATCGGTCAGCGCGGTTCCGGCGAAGGCGCTGTAGCCGTCGGTCTTCGGGTCGGTGCCCTTGCTGACGATTTCGTCGACCTCGTCTGCGTGCAGCAGCGGCGAGAACTGGGCGCCCGAGGTTCCGGCTAGGCAATGGAAGGGCCACGGGCCGCCGTACGCCTGGAAGAACGCGTGATCGCGCGGATGCCAGTCGCGCGACGCGACGACGTAGCTGAAGAGCGGCATCAGCCGGTTGATCGGCTCGAAGATGCGATTGCCGTCGGGTACGGCCAAACTGCCGCCCGGTAGGAAGTCGTTCTGTGGATCGACCACCAGCAATGCGTCGCTGTCCTGGATGCGATACAT
>DATKRS010000031.1 GCA_035532035.1 Candidatus Dormiibacterota bacterium | reverse complement strand
GGATTTCGAACATGAGGGCAGCCTCACCGGACTCTGGCACTTCGAAGCCGACGATGCGCTCAACGCGTTGCCCGCGCGTCCGCGGTTTATCCAGTATTTGAGAGAGTCTGCCGCGCAAGGCTCGGATTTCGACGGCGCGTCATCGATTTTCGGGGAGCTCGTCGCAAACGTCGTACAACACGCACCCGGCCCGATCTGGATCGACTTCGCGTGGCGAGTCGACGGAGAGGGGCGGCTCAACGTGCGAGACACCGGGCCTGCATTCACCTATACGCCGCATTTGCCGCAGCGGCTCGCCGAGAACGGGAGGGGTCTCTACGTCGTTACGCTCCTCGCGCAGGCGCTCTCGATCGCGCATGACGGCAACGGTTCCACAGCAACCGTGGCCTTGCCGATATGGCTTGAAGCGTCATCGAGCAGAAGAACCAGTACGCGGTAACGAAGACCGATCTGGGCGTTGAACGTTCCGCACGTGTAAAGTTCAGGTAATATCTCATCGGGGCGATTCGGTACGAAATCCCGCCGAAACCAACTGATGCTATAGTCTTGGGCATGCTCCACCGGTATGAGTTTCTCATTCGTTTCGGCCTGCTTGCCCTCGTCGTATCGGTTGCGAGCTCGCTCGTTCTCTCTCGTGTCTTCAGTGCCCAAGAACGGGCGAGCACGATCAGCGGTGCGGTGTATTCGGCGCTAAGCCGCGTCGGTGAAGACCTTACCCCGATCGTCGCCAGCACGGACCTGCGGCGGCCTATCTCCCGCAGGGTTGAGGGGCAGTTGGATCGGGAGGCACGGCAGCTCGAAAGCTTCGACCAATTTGCGCTCAACGACCGCGCGCTGCGCCTGTATCGTACGGACGGCATCGCCATCTATCCGCTGGGCGCGCCGCCGCAGCGTGCGCTCGCCGCCGCGGCCATGAGGGCCTCGGAGGGTGGATTCGTCACGGGACCCATGCACGACATCGACGGCGACGCCGTCTTCACGGCGTACTCCCCGTTCGGAAACCCGAACGGCAACAGCATCGCCGCGGTCATCGGTATCGATTTCTGGCAATCGCAAGTTGACGCGCAAGGCGCGCCCGCCACGCGGTTCATTTTTCGAGCAACGTGGACTGCGAGTATTCTGATATTCGTGTCGCTGCTCGCGTTGGCCGTCGCGGCTCAGCGCGAACTCAACCGCCGACAGCATCTCGCGGACGAGACGTTCACGCAGGCGATGACCGGTATCGCCGCAATCGTCGACAAACGCGACCCCTACACCGCCGGGCACTCGAGGCGCGTGGCGGAATATGCGGTGAAGCTCGCCCAGCGTTTGACGCTCAAGCCTTCACTCGTGAAGACGATCGGCGATGCGGCCCTGCTCCATGACGTCGGGAAGATCGGGATACCGGATGCGGTATTGCTGAAGCCCGGAAGCCTCGATCAGCGAGAGCGTGCGATCATGGGCCAGCATCCGGAGGTCGCAAACGCAATTCTCGGCAGCATCGACGCGATGCGCGACATCGTGCCTTGCGTCCTCCACCATCACGAACGCTGGGACGGTCGCGGCTACCCGCGCAAGATTGCCGGCGAAGCGATTCCCCTAGGGGCGCGCATTATCGCCGTTGCCGATACGTACGATGCCATGACTACCGACCGTCCGTACCGCCGGGCGCTCACGCCCGACGCGGCGCGACAGGAGCTTCTCCGCGGTGCCGGCACGCAATGGGATGCGTCCTGCGTGCACGCGTTCGTGCAGCTGATCGACGCCGGTCACGTGCCTCCTCCGCCGCCGGCGGTGAATCTTGAAGATCTGGCGCGGCTCTTCGGACAGCAGATCGTGCTCGGCGCCGAATCCGTCAACTAGAAGTTCAGCGTCGTATTTCGGCTGAGCGTGATCCGCGTTGTATGGTCGATCCCGCCATCGGTCACGTCGTGCACCGTGTACTCACCGGCAGGAAGGTTCGGAATGGAGTACGCACCGCCGCTCACTTGAGCGAACGGGCCACCTGCTACGACGATCATGCCGTGCATGTACGTGTGGATGTGACAGCGCACTTGGACCACTCCCGCGTGGCTGAACCTAACGTACTTGCCCGGCCCCGGACCGTAGTAGCCGATATCGAATCCATTGACTCTGTTGGCCGAATAGATGCTGTGCTCGAACGGGTCGTCGTTCGGGAAGCGCACTTGGCTGCCAACCGGCACGACGATGACCGGCGGGGCAAACGTGCGGTTGATATTGTGCATTGCGTACGTGCCCGATGGCGGCGTTGCCGCCGGGCCGCTCACCCACACTGCGATCGAGTGCGGCGCGGCGCCGCTGACTGAAAGAAGCGAAAGAACCGCAAAGGCCAACACGATCGTCATGCCTCTCTATCCCGCGAGCGTGAACGAATCCCCTGTGCGAACCGGGAGGCGCCCCGCGTGCGTCGAAGGCTTGGGCCATCGATGATTGCTGCACTCGCGCTCGCAGCCTCGCTTGCTACGCCGGCGCCGACGCCGTTTCCCACACAGACGCCGCCGCCCGAACCCAATCATGCGACCATTGCCGGTAGCGAGAGTTACATTCGCGCCTCGGGGGATAACTGGCAGCGCTGGAACGGGTTTATTTCGCAGATCTCCGGTCTGTACGAGTTCCAAGCGAGCCCGGCGCTACGCTTCTCCAACTTCGTGCACTGGCAGCGCCTTTCGTCGCACTACGACGCTTCGTTCCTCGGGAAGACGTTCTCGGCGCCATTCAACTATGACGAGTACGACGACGAATTCGACGTCGAGCTGGGCAAGCCACAACTTCCCACCGGCGTCGGAATCGGGTACTACGACTATAGTCCCGTGTACGGCTTTCGGACGTATCATCTCGCGGGCTTTGGCATCGGCGTCGATCACTGGTCGAACTGGTACGTCAGGAACTCGTTCTACTACAGCGTCTGGTACTATCCGAACGTCGCGAGCGCGCCGTCGAGCAATATGGCGTACGCGATTGCGCGCGCGGATATCGGACTGAACGTCCGCCAGAGCCTCGTGAGCCCATGGGGCCTACGCATCGGAGTGCAAGGCGAACGCTGGTTCGGCAAAACGCCCCAGTCTCCGACGTTCAACTTTCTCGGTCCGTACGTCAGCCTGACCTGGTGGCAATAACGCGCGCCATGCCTCGTTAACTGGTCCTGCTGCTGCGGTCGGCGCGGCGGTTGATGCCGGCGTAGCGCGTCGGTAGCGGATTCTTCTCAACTCATTCCAACGATATTCACGCCCTTCGAACATGTTTACAGCGTACGCATGGCGACGCTGACGATGGAGCGCGAGCTACCCGGCACCCAGCTGCAGGCCGCAGAGCATCGACGCTGCGATAGGAGCCCAGCGGGCAGGTGGGGTGACGAAGGCATTTCGCGTCGGGGTCGTAGAACGCGACGTGCTCCTTACGCTTGGGGAGCTCGACTGCAAATCGGCGATCTGGCGAATCCCCGTATCCTGGCAGGTCTCCGGGACGGGCGCCTTTCCGGTATTTCATGGCTTCTTCGAAATCCGGATTCGGCCGGAGGATCGGATCGCAATGGTGCTGCTCGGCTATTACCAGCCTCCATTCGGAGCAGCCGGTGCGGTATTCGATGCCTTCGTCGGGCGCTGGATTGCAAACGTGACGGTCTCCCAGTTGCTCGACGAGATCGTGGACACGATACATGACGTTGACGATCGTAAGACGATGGAACGGAACGACCCGAGGAGAGGATAAACATCCGACCGATTGAACGCGGATATCTGAATGAGAACGGACGGGAAGCGCTTCGAAGCATTTCTTCGCGAGTTCGAACCGACAATCGCGGCGCTGGGGAAAGCTGCGGTAGCGCGGCTACGCAAGCGATTGCCGTCCGCCGATGTGATGATCTACGACAACTACAACTTTCTGGTAGCCGGCTTCTCTCCGGACGGCCGAGCATCCAACGCCGTGCTTTCGGTCGCGCTCGGGGCGCGCGGCGCCAAACGCTGCTTTCTTCAAGGCGCGGCTCTTTCCGACCCTCATCATATTCTGCGTGGATGCGTTGCGCGCAACATCCGCCTGACGTCCGCGAAGACTTCGACCGACCCGAGGTCGCCATGCTGATAGACTTGGCGACTGCGGGCACGCGAGTGCCGTTCGACGACGCGCGCAGCGGCCGCCTCTACGTGAAATCCGTCTCCCCGAAAAAGCGGCCGCGGCGGCCGGCTAGCTAGAGGGGATTGCGTTGCGCCGGCCTTCATTCCGCTTTTCGTCGCGTCATCGGCTCACGCGCAGGGCTGAGATGTCCGTAGAGCCTCGTTCGGAGGCAATCCGCGTGAGGCGCATCGGTGTCGTGATGGAGCCAAATCCCGCTGATGCGCGCGAGGCCGAGGGCGTGTGCAATCCCGGTGCTGCACGCGGTCCCGATGGGGAGCTCTATCTCTTTCCCCGGCTCGTCGCTCGCGGAAACTCCTCGCGTATCGGCATCGCGCGCGTGTGCTTCAACGGTGACGGCGATCCTACCGGCGTCGAGCGCCTCGGTATCGCGCTCGAACCCGAAGAACCCTACGAACGCGTGACATCGGAGATCGGCGGCTGCGAAGACCCTCGCGTGACCTATCTGCCCGCGCTCGAGCACTACGTCATGACCTATACGGCCCTCGGCCCGAAGGGCCCACGCATTGCTCTGGCGACGTCGCACGACCTGTTCGCCTGGGAGCGCCTCGGTCCGGCGTGGTTCACGCAGCCGGTTTCGGGCGTCGATTTCAACGGCGTCGCCGACAAAGACGCGGTCTTCTTTCCAAGCGCCATCGCGGATGCCAGCGGAAGCCCTTCCATAGGACTCGTGCACCGGCCCCTCTTCCCGCACGCGACCCCGGAGGAGGCCGCTTTGCAGCCCACGCCTCGGCGGCTGGATCTCGATCACGAGAGCATGTGGATTTCGTATTGTTCGCTCGAGGCAGCCAAGTGCAACAAACACCTCCTGTGCCATTTCACGTCGCATCATCGGCTGGCGGCGCCCGTTTCCGCATGGGAGCGCCTGAAGATCGGCGCCGGAACGCCTCCGATTGCGACGGAGTATGGGTACGTCATGCTCTATCACGGTGTCTCTGGTCCCATTAGCGACGAGGTGCGCACGATGACGTACGCGGCGGGTCTGATGGTTGTCGACAGGAACGATCCGCGGGACATCCGCTATCGCTCGTCGGATCCGATTTTGGAGCCGGAGCTGCCCGAAGAAATGAGGGGGGCGGTCGACCGAGTCGTCTTCCCGACTGGTGCCGACGTGCGAAGCGATCTCGGCGTTCCTCGCCGATTAGACGTCTACTACGGCATGGCCGATTATCGTATCGGGGTCGCGCGTCTCGACCTGCCGGAGTTGCTACCTGCCGGAGCGCCGGCGGTGCGTCCCGACCACTGCGTCTAGCGCCGTCAACCTCGCAGAGCCATCCAAACGAGATAAACGCCCATCAGCGTTGCCGCGACGAATCCAAATGCAAAGGCTGCGGTTCCCCCGTTGTGCCATCCGGCGGAGCGGTTAGGCGGTGAAGAGCACGGCAAGCCCGATAATGAACGCGGCGACGCCGTAGAGGTTTTGAATCAGCCGACTTCAGATCATGGTTGAGCGAGCAGTGCCCGCATTTCGGCGATCTCTCGGCTCTGCGCCGCGATGATGGCGCGGGCCAGCGCGCGCAGCCGTGGATTCGTGCCGTAACGTAGCTCGGCGTTGGCCATGGTAATCGCCGCCTGATGGTGAGGGATCATCATGAGGATGAAGTCGTGGTCGGCATTCCCGGTCAGCCGCATGCGCATCATATTGCCGCGCATCTGCATCATCGACTGCATCATCGCGCTATCCGCCATTGACCTCGCGTTCGGGCCCATCGGGCAGGCCCCCATCCCCATGCCGGAATGCATGCCCGAGCGCGAATGCATCCCGGAGCTCGGCGCCGCACTGCCGTGCGTCATCATCCCGCCCGGCGTCATCCCGCCGTGGGCCATCACCGGAGCCGGCGAGGCGCCCTGAGCGAATACCGGTCGGGTGACGTTCAGGGAAATCCCCAGCAGCAGGCCGACGGCTAACGCCAGGCCCGTGATCACGATCTTCATTCTTCAATCCTCCAACTGTCGCATATCGTTGTAAAAATTTAACCAGCAATTGAGAAGCCGCCGTGAAGGCTCCTTTCACTTCATCGTTCACCTCGCTTCCCAATGGCTTCTTTTCGCGGCGTCATGCTTGGCCAGTAGTTCCAGTCAGAAGGAAAGGAACGACCATGCTGAACTCCGCGCGCATCGCGCTCGTATGCCGGCGGAAGGGGCGTTCGCTGACATGAACCTTCGCGAATCTGCCGCTCTCTGGCCCGTTGCCGCCGTGTTAGCGGCGATCGCAATTTTCGGCACGAAGGCGATACCGACGTCGGCGCTCCCGACGTTCGCGAAGGCCTACGGAGTTGAGTGTTCGCTCTGCCACAGCGTTCCGCCGCAACTCAACGCATACGGTCGCTACATTCAGCGCACCGGCTATTCGGCTCTCAGCCGTGACGTGCTCAAGAACGTGCTCCCGGTGAACGTCGCGGAGGAAGTGACCTACGATAGCCAAGGCTCGCACCAGGTGGAACCTGGTAACCTCGCGTTGCACGCCGTCGGCTATCTCAGCCCGGACATTACCTACCATATTCATCAGTGGATCGTGCAAAACAGCCAGGCCGGCGGACTTGATACATTTCAACTTGCTTACAATAGGCTGTTCAACGGTAACGGTCATTTCTTCGTCGGGAAACTCTCCGCGCTTCCGGTGCCCGCGCCGTTCAGCAACCAGTCGGACATCGCGAAATACGCATCCGCCGAACTGACGGTCGGCGAGCACATGTATACGTTCGACATGATGCGCTGGGGAACGGCACTGAGCTACGTGCACGCGAATCTCTACGTTCAGGCCGGCTGGTTCGGCAGTAGCGCCGATTGGAACGGCGCAACTGATTTTTCGAACAACACCGACAAGACGTTCCAGTGGATCGCGGCGTATGCGGACCCGAATCGCCCGCTGGAAGCCGGCGCGTTCGGCAGCATCGGTTCGTATCCGCTCGCCGAAGGCGGCGTCGACCCGTACCACACGCTCGGGCTCTACGTGCAGCGCGATCCCGGGCCACGCTTCATGCCGGGCGTCTTTGCGCTCTACCAATGGGGGCACGATGCCAGTCCCGGCTCGATGATGATATCCGGGTCGATGGCGCCGACGCCCTTCGGACCAGCCGACAGCACCGCGGAGACGTTCGAACTCTACGAGCCGATTCTCGGCGAGCGCGGGCTCATGGGATTGCGACAGGAGACGACCGACGACGGGTTGGGGAATGTCAGTCGTAGTGGCGATATCGACCTTTCGTTTATGCCGTTCGCTCACTACGATTATCTCCATCTTTTCCTCGAGAACGCGCTCATCCAGAACTCCCGCCCCGCGTGGCGCGGCGGCTTGTGGTGGATCGCTCCGCTCTAGCACCGTGTGTAGGAATGAAGGCCGAGAAGATGAGGACACCGCGAACGACATCGTTCGGCATAGGGGTATTGATTCTCGCGACCGCCCTTGAAGCCGGCTGCAGCGGGCAATCGAGCTCTCAGGAACAATCGAGCGCAGGGCAGCTGCACGTTTCGCTTGCGTTTGCGCCAACCCCGATGCGGATCGGATCCGACACGGCGACGATCACCGTCGCGGATAACGTCGGCAAGCCGGTTCCCGACGCACAGGTCATTATTATATCCGCCATGCCTGCCATGACGATGAACGTGCCGATGAGAATGCCGGACCAGGGCACCGCAGGGAACGTCTACCGCGCTAGGGATCTCGGCAACGGAATCTATCGGGCGCAAGTCGACATAACCATGCCCACGCTCTGGTATTTCGTGATTCACGCACGGACGCCGCGCGGGTACGGCACGGCACTGTACGAGGCGCGACTTTCCCGCGCGCGCCGGTGATGTTGTAGTCATGGCGCCAAACCGGATTCCGCTACTTGCGAATCCTCTGCGGCATCGTGTGGACCATCGACGCCTGGCTCAAGTGGGACCCTACGTTCATCAGCAGCTTCATGTCGTTGGCGACATCTCACCGCGCGATGCGGGTATTCATGGTGACGTAAAGGTAGAGCCGGCCGATCGATTCGAAACTTGCGACGGTTATGAATATGGACGATAAGCTCGGCGAGGCTGTGTTGATGCTCGATCCGTGCCTGTGTCGCGCCGAACTTGCTGCCGCCCAGGCGCAAGCAAAGAAACTGGCCGGGGTCGAGAAAGTCGAGAGCAACCTGGTGCATGACGCGGTGCGCGTCAGGTTCGTTCGAGGCCTCACCAGCGAGGCGAAGATTCTCTCAGAGATGGCGAGCGCGGGGTTCCGTCCGTGCTCGGGGTGCGAGCATGCAAACGGAAACAAGCCGGCGCACGAAGACCACTCTCGGCACGGGCCGGCGATGATCGCCGACATGCTACGCAAAGCGATATGGACCGGAATTCTCGCCGTGGTGGTGACGCTCTACTCCTCGCTTGGTACGCGCTTGGGCTTCCACGGAACCCTTCCATTTGGATTGAGCGGCGACGTTCTCGGGCTGATCGTGACGACGCCGGTTGTCTGGTGGGGTGGATGGATATTCATCGCTTCGGCCTGGCGCGCGCTCTTGCGACGCGAGATCAATATGATGACGCTCATTGCGCTGGGCATCCTCGTGAGCTATCTGTACTCTGTCGGTGCCGGCTTAGCGCGCTCGCCGGAGGTTTTCTTCAACGCCTCCGCGATGCTCGTGGCGTTCTCGCTCGTCGGACACTGGATGGAGATGCGCAGCCGCTACGCAACGGGTAAGGCCGTCGAGGCGCTGCTCAAGCTTGCGCCGCCGACCGCGCGCGTGCTGCGCGACGGACAAGAGACCGAGGTGCCGCTCGCAACCGTCGTCGTGGGCGACCGGCTGGTTGTCAAGCCGGGTGATCGCGTGCCGGTCGACGGGCTCGTCGAATCCGGCGGGAGTTATGTTGACGAGTCGATGATCACGGGTGAGCCTGTGCCGGTGCGGAAGGAAGCAGGATCCGTCGTCACCGGCGGCACCGTCAACCAGAACGGTAGCTTCGTGTTCGTGGCGAAGGCTGTCGGTGCAGATACGGCGCTCGCGCGCATCGTGCAGATGGTGCGCGACGCACAATCATCCAAGGCGCCCGCACAAGGGCTGGCGGATCGAGCCGGATTCTACCTCGTCTGGCTCGCGCTCGGCTCGGGCACCTTGACGTTTGCGGTCTGGATGATCGCCGGTGCGGGGGCGGGCTTTGCGATGCTGACTGCGGTGGCGGTTATCGTCATCGCTTGTCCGGATGCGCTCGCGCTCGCGACACCGACCGCAATGACCGTTGGAGTCGGGCGCGCGGCACGCGCGGGCGTGCTGTTCAAGAACGCGACGGCCCTCGAGGCAACCGCCGCGCTGACCCGCGTGGTATTCGACAAGACCGGAACGCTCACGCTTGGGCATCCGAGTCTCACTGATGTCGTCCCTGCGGGATCGTACGCCCGCGACGACGTGCTGCGATACGCTGCTGCGATCGAGCGCGACAGCGAACACCCACTCGCCCGCGCGATAGTCGAGGGCGCCAAAGCGTTGGATGTGCCCGCGGCCGAAGGCTTCGAAGCGCTACCCGGCCGCGGCGTGCGCGCGCGCGTCGACGGTCATGATGTCTCTCTCGGCAACGCCGTGCTCATGAACGAGCGCAGCGTGACCATCGATCCCGAGCGAACCGAACGTTTTGCGGCGCTCGCCGCCGACGCGAAGACGCCCACGTACCTCGCGGTCGACGGCGTTCTTGCGGGAATCGTCGCAGTCGCAGATCCCATCCGAGCATCCGCTGCGGCCGCGATCGCCGACCTTCACGCTATGGGCATCAAGATCGCGATGATCACCGGTGACAACGAACACACCGCGCGGTCGGTCGCACGGACGCTCGGGATCGACGACGTGCTCGCCCAGGTCTTGCCGGAACAGAAGTCCCTGCGAATCCGCGATTTTCAAACTGCGGGCGACCGCATCGCCATGGTGGGTGACGGCGTTAACGACGCACCCGCGCTCGCGCAGGCCGACGTCGGCATCGCGGTCGGCGGCGGAGCGGACGTTGCCATCGAGACGGGGGACGTGGTGCTGATGAATAGCCAGCCCCAGGCCGTTGCTACGGCGGTTCGACTCGCGCGCATCGTACGCGGAAAGGAAAGACAGAACCTCGTGTGGGCGGCGGCCTACAACGTGCTCGCTATTCCGATTGCAGCGGGTGTGTTTTATCCATCATTCCACATTCTGCTGGCACCGGAGTTTGCTGCCTTGGCGATGAGCCTGTCGACGATCTCCGTTACGCTCAACGCGCTCGCCATCCCAAATCTTGCAGGGTTGACCGCACCTGGCGGTTCTGCTAAGGTGGTTAGCAGATGAAGCGGCTGCTGCGCTTCGGCGCGGGGGGGGCGGTCTCGGCGCTTGGGCCGCTGGAGTCCGAGGTCATGGATGAACTGTGGCTGCGCGGCGGGTGGTCGAGTGCTCCGGAGATCATGCCGCGTTTTGCGTCGCGGTTTGCGTACTCGACGATCAAGACCGTTCTGAACAATCTTTCCGTAAAGGGGCACGCGCGCAAACGCGCAGCCGGGCACGTCAATGAGTTCTCGGCGGCGTTGACTCGCGAGGCCTTCGAGGAGCGTCTGGTGGCCGACGTCGTCAAACCGCTCGTCGCCCATTATCGCAATCCGCTGCTCGCGCACATCGTGCATCAATTGGACGACGAGGACGGGATCGCGGAGTTGGAGCGGTTGTTGCGCGAGCGGCGGGGAGCATCGCGCCGTGGCTGAAGCGGCGGAGTTCTTCCGGCAATGCGCCTTTTCCGTGGCATTGCTCTTCTCGCTCTGCGGCCTGATCGCAATTCCGTTCCTTACGTGGCTTGCGATTCGCCGACTCGCGCCTGGCATTCTCTCGATGAGCGAGGACGCTGCGTGGCAGGCGCCGCTAGCCGCGATCGCTGCGGCGACTCCCGGAGCGACGTTCCTCGTGCTCGCTATCGTCGGATTGCTTGGGGCGTCGTCTGCAGGATGCTTGAACTACGTATGGGGACGCATCCTTTTTGGTGCAGTTCTCCTATTGCTGCTGCTTAGTCTATTGCGCGCCGTTCGCAGGATCTCGGGCCATGCCGCGGAGGTGCGCCGGCTGATCGAACGATCGCACGATGCGAACCCGTCCGTTGATGCCGTAGCCGCACGTTGCCGCGTTCGGGTACGCGTTCTGGACTATTCAGGGCCGTTTTGCGCGCTGGTCGGGTTCTGGCGGCCGATGGTCCTAATCTCCACAAGCACGCTCGCGCGACTGAAGGATCCGGAGCTGGAAGCCGCTCTCCGTCACGAACGTGCGCATGCCGTGCGTTGCGATCTCGCACTCGCAGCGGCGCTCGGTTTTTTCGCCAAGCTCCTCCCACTCCCGGTAACCGACCTTGTAGAGGCGTACGCCTCAGCTCGAGAGATGGCGGCGGACAAACGGGCGGTGCAAGAGTGCGCTCCTGAGGCTTTAGCGCATGCGATCCTTGCTGCCGGCACTCAGGGGCCGACGATGACCGCAGCGGCTCTTGCGGGAGACATGCGGTTAGTACGCCGGCGTATCATCACCCTGCTGCGCGAGAACGATCGGCCTGTGAACCCGTACGGTCGCCGCATCGCGACGACGGCCTTGCTCGCCGCAGTCCTCCTCGCAAGCACAATGCCGGCACTTCTGGGGATACTGAACTGCCATGCGTGCATCATGAGCGGGATCCACGTTTAAATGCGGGGTGGTGCATTTTTTTGCGGCCTATTGCTAACGGGGTTAGCAGCCACGGCGGCACCTGCAAGCGCCGGGGTGAGCGCCGCGCCCGCCATGGCTTCCGGCGATCCTGCCGCCTGGCGCACGGCGACCTTTGCGCTCATCGCCATAATCGTCGTCGGCGCATTCGTTCTCGTGCGCGATCGGCGGCCGATAACCATCGCGTTGTTCGGCTTAGCGGGTGCGGTCGTCGTAGGATTGGCCGTTGCGCAGGCGCGATTCGCCGCTCCGGCGATGGACATGGCGTCGATGCAGAGCGCCGCCGGCACTGCTCCGGTTCCGGTGACGATCGCCGTCATCGGCCCTGCAAGCCTTGGAGGCGCGACGATCGCCGCCCCGGCGAGCATAGAGCCATACTTGACGCAGAACATCGTCGCGCGCGTACCCGGCCTTCTTACAAACTTCGCGGCGTATACGGGAGATCGCGTCCATGCGGGCGAGGTCGTGGCCTATCTCGAGGAGCCCGAGTTGCAGAGCAACGCGCAGGCCGCAGCCGCCGATGCGCAGGCAGCCCAGCGCCAAGAGACCGTGGCAGCGACCGACGCGCAGGCCGATAACGCCGATCTCTCCGCGAAGCGCGAGCGAGTTCGATATTGGGACGCGGAAATCGCGCGCGAGCAGCTGCTTCTCGACGCCGGCGCGGTGTCGCGCCGCGAGTACCAAGACGAACGCGCCGAGGCGACGGCTGCACGATCCGCATATCGATCGGCCGAGGCGCGGATCGCCGGCGCCGAGGCCGCCATGGATAGCGCCCATGACCAAGCGATTGGGGCGCTCGCAACGGCGCGATCCCGTAGCATCGTGGCCGGTTACACGCGCGTCGTCGTTCCCGACGATGCCTTCGTGGTGAAGCGTCTCGTCGATCCGGGCGTTTACGTGCAGGCGGGAACGCCGATTCTCCAGGTTGCGGTCATCGATACCCTACGCGTCCGGGCACAGGTCGCGCAACGAGATTTACCCTCCATCGACATCGGCACCACGATGGATGTCGTGCTTGAAGGCGAGGCGCGCCTTCAAGGGAGCGTTGCATCGATCTCTCCGGTGGTCGATCCCCTGACGCACACCGCGATCGTCGAGGCGATCGTGCAAAACCCCGGCGGCGCCTTGCAACCCGGCGGCTTCGCCCACGTGATCCTCCATGGTCGTGGAGCTGCGTCCGTTCATTCCTTTGCGGTTCCGTCCGCGGCAGTTGTCGGAGGCGCGACGACGGCAGTGTGGATCGATGCAAGCGGCACGGCGCATCGCGTGAGCGTGAGCGTCCTGTCCGACGACGGTACGACGGCATATGTAAGCGGCCCACTTCACCAGGGAACGCGCGTGATCGTGACGGGAGCTTCGAACCTCGAGGAGGGGCAGGCAGTCGCGGGCGTGTCGCCGTGACCGAGCGACCGGAAAAGACCGAACGCAGCGTTGCCGCCTGGGCGCTGCGCAATCCGTACGCGATCGTCGCGGCATTTCTCGCGGTCGTCATCGGTGCGCTCGCAGCCGCGCTCTTTCTGCTGCCCACGCGCATGATGCCGTACGTTCAAAGCCCGCTCATTTCCGTTGTCACGATGACGCCGGGCTATTCGCCCGAAGAGGTCGAGACGTATTTCACCAAGCCGATCGAAGAGCGAATGACCGACTTACCCGGCGTACGGTACATCCGCTCGACGTCCCAGCAAGGCGTCTCCATCGTCACGCTGCAGTTTCCGTACGGAACGGACATGCAGAGGGCGCTCGTGAACGTGCAGCAGCTCGCGAGGCAGGCGGAAGGAGATCTGCCGTACGACCGGGCGAACCTGAAGCCCTCGTACGTCGTGGCAGTGGATCCGCTCAACACGCCGGTGCTGCAGCTCGCAGTCACCGCCGACGGCTGGGACCCCGTGCAGTTGCGCCAGTTCGTCGCCAACGACGTGGTCGACCAGCTGAAAAGCGTGCCCGGCGTGCAGGTCGCTTTCCCTTTCGGGGGCTTGCAGCGCCAAATTCAGGTTAACGTCGATCGGAACGCGCTGGCAACCGACCGGCTTTCAATCGTCGGCGTTGCCGATGCAATCGACGCGCAGAACGTCAGCCGCTCGGGAGGCGTCGTGACCGGCGGTGCGACGGAGACGCTCGTGCGCGGTGCGCAGCGCGCGCTCTCAGCGCAGAGCATCCTCGACTACCCGGTCGGAACGGCCGCAGGCCGCACCATCTACGTGCGCGATGTTGCGACCGTACGCGACGGGCCGGCGGAGGTGCGCAGCGCGTACCGCTTCAACGGAAGAGATGCCATCGAAGTTTCGGTGATCGCGAACCCGGATGCAAGTTCGCCGAGCGTTATCGCGGCCGTCATGGGTCACATCGCACAGATCAAAGCGGCTCATCCCAGCGTGCACTTCGCTCGGGCGTACGACAATTCACGCTTCGTGCACGATCTCATGCGCAACATGCTCGAAGAGCTGATCCTCAGCGTGATTCTCGCCGGCGTCGTGCTGCTCGTGTTCCTGGAAGACGTGAGCGCGACGTTCATCGTGATGACATCGATTCCGACATGCTTATCGCTCGCCGTTTTGTTGTTCGCGCCGATGGACCTCTCGATCAACAGCTCGACGCTGGTCGGGTTGCTCCTGGCGATCGGCCGCTTGGTGGACGATTCGATCGTCGTCATCCACTCGGTGCATCGGCAACTCGATGAGGGGAAGTCGCCCGCGCGCGCGGCGGTGGACGGGACGATGCAGGTGATCGTTCCCATTGCCGCAGCGACGGGCGTTATGATTCTTGCCGTCGTGCCGTTGTTGATGAGTGGCGGCATTACGCAAATCATGTTCCTCGGACTGGTCTGGCCGATCGTTTTCGCGCTGCTCGCATCGCTGGCCGTCTCTGTAACGCTCACGCCGCTGCTCGCGGCCTACCTCTTCCAAAGCAAGGAACTGCGCTCTCCGATCCGCAGCCGCGTCGATGCGGCGATAGGGCGAGTGCTCCGCCCCGCACGCACCGGCCTGACGAGGCTCGACGCAGCGTACCGGCGCGCGCTGGCCTGGAGCCTCGACCATCGCTCGATCGTTCTCGGAAGCACGGTGCTGCTCACGTACGTAGGCGTGTCGCTGTTTCCGTTTATCGGCCAAGAGATGATGCCGCTTGCGGATACCGGCCAGGCGTACGCCTCTCTCGAGATGGATCCCGGCACCTCCTTTGCGGCGACGAATGCGGCCAGCCGTCGTTTCGAGTCGCTGCTGCGTAGACAGCCGGAGGTCGAGAGAGTCTCGGCCGAGATCGGGGAGCAAAGCGGAGGCGATTACTTTACGGGGCAGGCGATGAACGGCGTCAGCGACGCTTCGTACGTCATCACGTTCACGCCGAAAGAGGCGCGCCTACGCTCGATATGGCAAATCATGGATTCCGTCTATGCACAAACGATGCAGAGCGTTCCGGGCATTCGCCGGTTAGCCCTAAAAGAGATGGGCGCCGACGTGATGGCAAGCAATAGCGCGCCCATAGAGATTCTTTTGTACGGACCGCAGCGCCGAGAACTCTACCACTCGGCGCAAGCCGTCGCCAGTCAGGCGCGGGGAATACCCGGTCTCTACGAGGTCGCTACGAGCTCGTCGCTGACGCAGCCCGAGGAGCACATCGTCGTCGACCGAACGCGCGCCTCACAGCTCGGGCTGACGCCGCAGAACGTCCTGATGCAGGCATATTATAGTTTGCACGGTGGCCTTACTAGCGAATATTTCAATCCATCGAATCTGCGCCACGATACGATCCTCGTGCGTTATAGGAAAAACCAACGCAACCGCGCCGCGGACATCGCGGCGGTGCAGATCGTGGGCGAAAACGGGCAAGTCGTCCCTTTGCGGGCGGTCGCGACGGTCGAACGCACCGTGGGCCCGTCGTTGATCGAGCACGACGGCCTGCGGCCGAGCGTTTCGATTTTGGGGTTCTATCGCAGAGGCGGCCCCGGGGAGATGAGCATCGACGCGAACATCCTTATGCGCGGGACGGCGGCGGTTGCATTCCCGCAAGGTTACGGCATGGAGACGCGCGGCGATATGACCGAGATGACGCAAAGCTTCAGCCGGCTGCTCAATGCGATGAAGATCGCGATGCTCTTTGTCTTTTTGCTGCTGATGGCACAGTTCCGATCCGTGTTTGCTCCGTTGGTCATGTTGCTCGCGATTCCGCTGCAATTGCTCGGGATGTTCGCTGGTCTTCTCCTCGCGCATCAGGATTTTTCCACGGTGTCGATTCTCGGTATCGTCGTCGCCAACGGCATGGCCGTCAGCAACGCTATCCTTCTGCTCGATCTCATCATTCGCAGGCGAGCCGAGGGCGCGACGCTCCGTGACGCGATCCTCCATGCCGGGCCCATCCGTCTACGACCGATTCTCATGACGACGATCGTGAGCCTCATCGTTCTCGTACCAGTCGCATTTTTCCCGAAGAGCGGAATCGACGCGTATTCGCCGCTCGCCACCGTCATCATCGGGGGCCTCTCGATTTCCACGGTGTTGACGCTGCTGGTCGTTCCCGTCCTGTACAGTCTGACGGACGACGCCGCCGCCTGGTGGCACCGGCAGATCTCGCGTGGGCACCGCGACGCATCGGTCGAGAGCGTCGATGCGTAGCCGCGCCGCGTCCTTCGCTTTGGCATGTGCGATAGGTACGAGTGGTATCGGTTACGCGCGAGCGCTGCAATGGGCGGGCCCCCTGACGCTCGCGCAAGCAATACAACGCGCCCGAAGCTCGAGCTTCGACGTACGCATGGCGCTCGCCGACGCGGCCGCCGCGGCGGCGAGGGCTGCGTACACGCGCTCGACGCTCTTCCCACAGGTTGGAGTGTCGGGAACGACGAGCAATGGTGGGATTACGCAGCTCGGGATGCCCTACGCGCAGCAAACGTATGTATTGGCGACGGCGACGGTTCCGATCTTCGTCCCAAGTACCCTGGAGACGGCCGTCGCCGCCGGAGGTTCGGCGCGGGCTGCGGGATACGTGGCAGCGGCCGAGCGAAACGATGCCGCGCTGCTCGCGACGCAAAATTACGAACGGGCGCTGCTGGCACAGGCGATCGTCGACGCGCGCGCTATTGCAGTCAACTACGAGCAGCGCAACGTCAATGACGTGCAAGTTCGCGTGCGTGTGGGCGATGCGGCGCGCTATCGGCTCTTCGAAAGCCGTGCGGCGCTCGCCCAGGCTCGGCAGTCGCTCGAAGACGCCTCCGCCGACCGCGACGAGGCCATCGCGGATTTGGAGGTCCTTCTCGACCTTGCGGTCACGCCGGATCTCCGCCTGGCAGACCCGCTCGTACCGTCGTCGCTTCCGGGAGATCGCGAAGCGATAACGCGGCGCGCGCTCGTGCAACGGCCGGAAATCCTCGCCGCTCGCGAACAGCTCGCGACGGCGCAAGCGAAACTGGCGGCTGCACGGGCGCAATACCTTCCGACCGTAGCCGCAAATGCGCAAAGCTACAGCGGCCGCTCGAACCCGCCTCTTGGGGCGATGGGCTATCAGGTCGGTATCACGGCGTCGCTGCCGCTGATCGATGGAGGCAGCCGCCCGGCAGCGACGCACGAAGCGCAGGCCTACGTCGTGCGCGCGAAGGCGGCACTAGAAGAGGCGCAACTCTCCGCGCAACGCGACGCGGCGAACGCATGGCGTGAGTATCAAGCGGCGCAGCGCAATCTCTCTGCGGCTCGTACGCAGACGGTGAGCGCTCGGGAAGAGCTGCGCCTTGCCTTGCTTCGCGATCGGGCGGGCAAGGGAACGACGCTGGAAACGCTCGTGGCCCTGTCAGATGCAGCAATCGCGCGTGAGAACCTACTGAGGGCCATCGCTCGGCTCAACATCGCCGTTGCGGCCGTCCATCATGCGGCCGGCGACCCCTTCACTTCACGGGAGAGTTCATGAAACAGGTTGTCACGTCACTTGCTCTCGTTTTTCTCGTCGCGTGCAGCGCGAGCCCGGCGATTCGCGTTGCGTTCAACCCGGACCCGCCCCGCCTCGGAACGCAAACGCTCACCGTCACGCTCAAAGAGGGCGACACGCCCGTAAAAGGAGCGGAGGTTAGCGTGGCTACGGTGATGCCGGCAATGGCGATGTCCGGTCCTGCGGTTACGGCGAGCGACAATGGAGATGGAACGTATACGGCGCACCTGTCGCTGCAGTACGCCACGCGCTGGGTCTTCGAAATCACGGCCTCTGCTACCGGCAAGACCACGCACGCTCAGATCACCCGTGACGTGCGGTAAATGTACGATGAATGCGATGTGAATCGAGAGCGAGAAGAAGAGGTCATGAGCGATCCTCCCGATAGCTGCGGCCGCGCCGCATTCCTGAAAGCGACGTCCCTCGTTTTGGGGGCGAGCTACGTCGCCGGACTCGGATCCGCGCGAACC
>DATKRS010000030.1 GCA_035532035.1 Candidatus Dormiibacterota bacterium | reverse complement strand
GCTGGCTCCCAGCGTCCTACGGTCCGGAGGATATCCGCCCGTTCTACTTGGTCGCGCGTCCCGGTTTCCTTGGCGGCATGGGAAGCGTCATCGACCTTTTTAGTCCCCAGGTTTGGAATTACAACATGTATTTCAGCCCTGGCGAATCGGATGCTCTATCGGTCTATGCCGATTGGTACATGGTTGGCCATGATCTTACCAAGGCCATGCAGCAGCGCGCGTTGCCAGCGTAGCATTTGGCCTCTAAACAGCGCAGGCGCCTGTTACGGCAGCAGCAGGCGACCCAGCCTCCAGGCGTCGCTACGCTAACAGTCCAGGGAACAATGATCTCGGGACCCCTCCCGAGCGCCCAGCAAATCGAAGAGTATAACCGGAGCGTGCCGGGGTCGGGCGAGATTCTGTTTGCGGAGTTTCAGGCGCAGAGCAAGCATCGGCGCGCAATGGAACGGATAATCATTATATCCGATGCGGCTCGTGCCAACCTCGGGCTTTTGATCGGCGGAGGTATTGGAGTCTACCTGGTCTGGGCAGGTGCCGATCTTCTACGGCACGGGCATTCCCTCCAAGGGTTTTCCGAGATTGGAGTGGCCATTGCCACGGCCGCGGGCCCCTTCGTGTTTCGTAGCTACCTACAATCCCAGGAGCGCAGGCGCCAGCAAGAGGCCTTATCAAGACGAGTGCGCTAAGTGAGGCGCAGCCAATGCTGCCATGTGGCGCAACGGTCGTGTGCCCCTACGTGCGGAACGTGGCGCTCGCCATAGCGGAAGCCAAAACCCTTTTTCAAAATTTCTTCAGTGCTACACAGACCCAAGCTAGGTTCGGTTTTCGCGCGGTCGCTGCCAGCGGTGGCGTTGGGGTTGCCACCCCTTGGCCGCGGCTACCGCGGGACACGTTGTGATAGCGAGCGTAACTAGTTTGGCGCCGTCCATTCCGTGCCGTCTTGAAAGCGGACGGCGCGGATCGAGCATGCGCCTGGGGCGGCGGCAAGCCTCCACGCTATCGTGACGCCGGGCGAGAAAGTGCCGGTTTTCGCGAACTCTGTGTCGCCGATTCGGACGACGATGACGGTTGCCACCTTCTGCGTGGTATTGACGAAAGAGACATCGAACCCGACGACCTGATCCCCGCGCGCCGCACCGAAGATTCCGCCGCCCGTTGCGCTCAGGAATCCATGCCGAGCCCTTACTTTTTGCGCGCATCCTTGCAAGATGATTGGGGGAATCGCGGACGCGGTCGGCAAGCTGCTCAGAACCGTGGGCGCGCCACTTACAGGCAAGGCGCATGCGAACCAGGCAACGCTGGCCACAACCGCTCGAAGCATCATGCTGGTCCTCCCCAAAAGGGGGTGTTCGTTGGGCATGGCGCGCTCCTTTGTCCGGTGGGCCGCGGTGCCCATTCGCCCCCTCGATTGCGGGTGCGCGGTCAGCAACTCGCAGAGTGGTTGCCAAACGGTTGCCGTCGATAGCGGCTCAATGCGGTTCGATGCAACTTACAACAACCGATTTTATTCGGCGTGGCATTCGCTGCGACTCGCTTCGACTCGCACAGGTCAGATTAGCAAACCGCCGCCTTCAGCCGCTCGGCCATCTCTCCGCGAGAATGGCCGCTTAGAGATCGCTGGGCGCCATTCCCGAACGGCATTTCTCGCCGGCCGCGTAACGCGCCTGCGAGTCGGCCACCTCCTCGTCACGGCGGTAGCAAGGGGGTGGCCGTCCGCGCATACTAGGGTTCATGTTGCGTTCATCGGCGGATGCTATACTGCCCCGATGGCACCGATGCCCGATACGCGCAACGCGAGGACCGAGGCATAACGTAAGCGGCCGATGCTGACACGGCTCTTCGTTCAACGGCCAACCCTGGCTGTCGTCGTCATTACGCTCGCCCTCCTGGCCGGTGCTTTTGCATGGCACTCTTTGGTCCAGCAAGAGTATCCCAACGTCGCACACCCTACCATCAGCATTTCAGCGACCTATGCAGGCGCACCGACCAGCGTGATGCGCGACGCTGTGGTCATCCCGATCGAAGAGCAGGTGAGCGGATCCCCGAACCTCCAGCATCTGAGTGCAATCATCGAAGCCGGCCGCGCGTCGATTACGGCTACCTTCGCGCTATCGTCCAACGTCCCGGCCGATTTGACGAACGTGCAGAAAGCCGTGCAGGCCGCGCAATCGAACTTGCCGAGCAGCGTCGCACCGCCGGTCGTGCGCGCGAGCAATCCCAGCCAACCGCACGTCGTGACGATCGCCGTAAGTTCGCGCGCACTCAGCCCCAGCGCTCTCGCGCGAGTCGTCATCAACCATCTCGTCCCAACGCTCGAACAGATCGCCGGCGTCTCCAAAGTCAACGTCACGGGCGACGTCGTGCCCGCATACGAGGTTCGCGTTCACCCGCGTGCGCTGGCCGCCGAAGGTCTCACGCTGAACGACGTCGTCTCGAGCATTGCCGCGAATAACGTTCGCGCGCCCGGCGGCTTCGCATACGAATCGAATCGGCAAACCTCGGTCGACGTGCGGGGAGACATCAGCTCGCCTCAGTCGGTATCGTCGCTCCTGATTCAGAGCAGCGTTCAATCGGCACCCGCGAATACGGTCGGAACGCTCAACCTCTGGACCCAGGTCGCTCACGACGTGAGCATCGGGCAAATCGCGAGCGTACGCGATTCTCACGAACCGCAACTCGACTACGCGTCGGTAGAGGGGCAGCGGAGCATTCTCTTGGAGGTCCGCAAGGCTACGTCGCAATCCGAGGTGACGGTCGCGAACAACGTCCTCGCTGCATTGCCGGCGCTCAAATCCCAATTTCCTCAGATCCATTTCAAAATCATCGAGGTGCAGGCGAAAGTGACCGAGCAACAGCTCGGCGACGTCATCCGCACCTTGCTGGAAGGCGTCGGATTGACGGCACTGGTCATGCTGCTCTTCCTCCAGTCCTGGCGAAATGCCATCGTCGTCATGATCGCAATCCCGGTCTCGTTGGCGGTCGCGTTATTCGTGATGCGTTTGTTGGGTTTGACCATCGACACGATCTCGCTGCTCGCGATGACGTTGGTCTTCGGGATACTCATCGACGGCTCGACGGTGGTTCTAGAGAATGCCGAGCGGCACTACCGAGAACTCGGGCAAACGCCGCACGACGCGGCCGTACAAGCGCGAGCAGAAATTGGAGCCGCAACGATCGTGCTCACGCTGGTCGACGTCGTCGTCTTTTTACCGATTGCGTTCTTGCATGGGCCGATCGGACGCGAGCTCGCAGAGTTCGGCATCGTGGTGACGGTCTCCACGCTGACCTCGCTCTTCGTTTCCTTTACCATTACGCCGGGCCTGGCGGGACTCTGGTCGCTGCACTCGCAGTGGCGGCCGCCCGCCCCCGTGCGGGCCTTTGGAACGGGCTTCGAGCGCGTCCGGCGATGGTATTCATCGCACCTGCTGAACTGGGGATTGCGCCATCCGCAGATCGTGATGGCCATTGCTGCCGCGTCGTTCGGTTTTGCAATGCTCCTGGTACCGACCGGTGTCGTGGGCGAAGAGTTCATTCCGCCGCAAGATCGCGGGGAAATCTACGTACAGCTCGCCTATCCGGTTGGAACGCCGTTGCAAACGACCAAGGCCGCGCTCCTGAGACTCGAGCGTGCAGTGGATCGCATTCCCGATCTGCGCTCGGAGACGACGGTTGCAGGACGCTACTCGGCGCCTTTCGGGCACACGGTTTCGGAATCGAACGTCGGTCAGATTCACCTCTTTCTCCACTACGGGCGCCATCATTCGACGGATTTCTGGGTGCACGACCTGCGAACGCTGGTCGCACAACAGGCGCCGGCGGCCCATGCAGTCGTCATTGCCGCATCGGGGACCGGAGGCGGTAGCGTGCAGCCGATCGACGAGCTCGTCTCGCTACGGAGCGGACACGATCCCACGCCATACGCTCGCCGCGTTTTCGATGCGCTTGTCTCTACGCCCGGCACGATAAATGTCAGCAGCTCCGCTCGCCGGCTCACGCCGCAACTCTCGGTCGTCTTCAACCGCGCCATGGCGCGGATGCTCGACGTGAGCATCGGCGATGCCGCTACGGCCGTCGAGGCGGCCTTCGGCGGCGCAATCGCGTCGCAGTTCAGTACCACCAACGGACTGGTCTACATACAGGTGATCTATCCGCTCGCACATCTGCACGATCCGCGCGCGATCCTGGAAATCCCCATACGCGCGCTCAACGGCTCGATCGTCCACGTCGGCGACATCGCACGTCTTCGCTGGACGCCCGCGCCGCCGCTGATCGTTCGCCAGGACCGCTCGGACGTCGTGCACGTCAATGCAGATGTCGCGTCCGGCTATTCCCTCTCGAGCGTGCAGCACCAGCTGAACGCCAGGATCGCCGCTCTGCACCTGCCGCCGTTCGTGAGCGTGCATGCGACCCCGAACGGCCAGCAGGCGCGTATGAAGGAGGTGCTCACGGATCTCGGCGGCTCCTTGATCCTCTCCCTGATTCTCGTCTTCTTGCTGATGGTCGCACTGTACGATAGCTACCTCTCGCCGTTCATCATCATGTTCGCCGTTCCGGTCGCCGTTTTCGGTGCACTCGGAGCGTTGGCGCTGACGCATCAGACGCTCAATCTCTTCTCTCTGATCGGTTGTCTCATGCTGATCGGCATCGTGACAAAAAACGGCATTCTGCTGGTCGATTACGCAAACACGCTGCGCCATCATGGTGCCGGCAGGCTGCGCGCCATCAAGGAGAGCGCGCGAGCCCGTTTTCGCCCGATCGTGATGACGACCGTTTCCATGATCGCGGCGATGACGCCGCTCGCACTCGCCCTGGAGCCCGGCTCGCAGGTGCGGCAGAGCCTGGGCATCGTCGTCATCGGCGGGATGTCGAGCTCGCTGTTGCTGACCCTCGTTCTCGTCCCGGTGATGTACATGCGTTTTGCGCCAAAGGAAATACGCCACGCCGTGCGGCCGGACGCGCGGGCGGTGCGATCCGTGCAGCGCGGCGCCGGAGAGGTTTCGTGAGGGGCTCGGGCGACGCACGACGCGCACGCGCATATCTCGGGATGGCGGTGGTGGCCCTCTCGCTTGGCGCCTGCGCCGAAAAACCCGCAACGCCGGTTCACCATAGGATGTCGGTTCGTACCAGCGTTGCCGCACCCGCGGTATTGCGGGTTTCCGAGACGCTCGCCGGCCTCATCGCACCGCGTCGCAGCGTCGCACTCTCTTCGTCGTTGCTGGAGCCCGCGACGGCCGTGTACGTGCACGAAGGCACGTGGGTCCGCAAGGGCGAGGTGCTCGCAACGCTTGCAACGGACGATCTCCAGGCGACTCTCGCAGCGGCGCTACAGATGGTATCGGTCGACCGCGCGAAGGCGGCAGAGGTGACGTACCAGTCCAGGGAGGCGCTCGCGCACGGCTCGAGTACCATGCAGTCGGCTCAGTCCCAAGTCGCGCAAGACCGTACGACCCTGCAAGAAGATGTCCTCAACGAGCGTCGCTACGAGGCGTTGGAGCAAAAGGGATACCTCTCGCTACAAGCCCTCGATGCGCAGCGCACGCGCGTCGCATCGGACGAACAAGCGTTGCGCGCCGCGCAAGCGCAGCTGAGCGCGGCGACCGCGGATGTGAGCCTGAACGGCAATCCGGTCGGGAGCTCGAATCAAGGGCTGCTCGCCTCGAACATCGCGGAGGCGCGTGCCCAAGCGCGCGTCGCCGCAGCGCAAGCGCGCGAGATCGAACGTGAGATTGCTCGCGCGGTTATCGTTTCTCCGATAGACGGTATCGTAGTCAATCGCAATCTGAATCCGGGCGAGTACCCTTCAGGGCGGCAAATATTCACGCTGCAAGAGATTTCGCATGTGTATGCCGTGCTCAGCGCATCGAGCGACGAAGCATTTCGGGTTCACGCCGGCCTGACCGCAACGGTAATGCGCAGCGGCGGTTCGCGTTCCCACGCGGTGAGCGGCGTGGTGACTGCGGTCCTGCCACAGGTCGAACCGGGCTCGACGAATTTCGCCATCAAAGTGGACCTCGCCAATCCGACGGGCGCGTGGCAAGCCGGAATGCCGGTCATCGCGACCATCGCTTTGCCGCCGAGGCGCGGCATCACTATTCCCACGACGGCATTCTTGAGCGATCGGCATGACAGCATCATGGTCGTGCGACACGGGCGCGTCGAGGAAGCGCACGTACGGGAAGTGGCATCGGATCCCGGGCTATCGATCGTTGCGGGGCTGCCCCAAGGCGCGCGAGTCGTCGTGGACGGAGCGCTCGGCTTGGCTCCCGGTACAGCAGTCAGAACGCCGTAGGCTGCTAGACGTTCTGGCGGCTCTGATCCACGACCGGACCGGCGGACGCCGGTGCGGCGAACGCGGGGCCGCCATTCGCTCCATTGGGGCCTGGTTCGCGCGGGGCAACCACCGAGGCATTCGCGGAAGGGGCCTCCCCGATCGCCGGCTCCGCGGTGTTGCCGCTCGGCTGCGGCGTCGGTTCGGGCCTGTTCGGCGGCACCGGCATCTCGGGAACCTCGTCGTACGACGAGCTCGAGCGTCGCAGGAACGCGTCGACCCCCAAGACCCGCCCGGCGGGAAGGAGCACGCTGACTGCCGAGAGGGCGAGGGCTGCCGCGCCGAAGGAGGACCAGCCGCCGAGTCCCGCATGCCCTTGATCCAAGACGAAGGCTGCTGCGAGAGCGACGCCGATCAGTCCGCCGAGACGCGTGAAGAGACCGAGCAACAACAGAATCCCGGCAGCGAGCTCGCCGATACGAACGAGCTGCGCGAAAAGCTCGATGTGCGGTTGAACGGTGCCGATGAGGAATGCGTGGTACGGTCCGCTCGTTAGCGCGATCGCCTTCGCGATCGCAGCGCCCATCGAGCCGTTGGGCGGCAGAAATGCACTGCCGTTCGTAAACTTCGGAATGGCGTGTGAGATCCAGAAGACACCCGCGTAGATGCGCAACGCTGCAATGACCCACGCGTAGGTCTTCGCCGACGGGATTCTCACGTTAACCCTCCCTGCGCTACGCCGCGCCTGCCTTCTCCACGATCGCCCGGCTCACGCGGGCTAGCCGGGCAATCAGTGCCGCAACCTCTCGCGCCGCCTGCGGCCGGCCCAGCTTCGCAGCCGCGGCCACCATGCCCGCTCTGCGTTCCGGGTCGGAAAGTACCGTATCGAGCGCGTCCGAAAGATCCGGTAACGAACGCACTCGTACTGCACATCCCGCTTCGACCAGCACGCGCGAATTCCGCTCTTCTTGCCCGGGAAGCGGGCTACAGAGTACGAGGGGTATCCGGGCGGCCAGGGCCTCTGCGGCCGTCAGTCCGCCGGGTTTGGTCACCAGCACGTCGCAGGCGTGCATGTAGTCGTAGACGTTCTCCACGAAGCCTAGCACGCGAACGGGCCGGCCGAGCTTGCGCGCGGCAGCGAGCGCACGGCGCTCGATCCGGCCGTTCCGGCCGGCGATGGCGACGGCGGCGACCGGCGTCCTCGTCCCTTCTACGGCCGCGATCATGCGCTCGAGCGGACCGATGCCCAGACCGCCGCCCATCAGCAGCGCGATCGGACGATCTTGCGGCAGTCCGAGCCGCATGCGCAGCGCTGCACGCGTCTCTTCGCTCGCGGAAAAGCGCGGATGTACCGGAATGCCTGCAGCGACGACCCGTTCGGCCGGAACGCCTCGCGCGACGAGCTCGGCGCGCAACGCCTCCGTGGCGACGACGTAGCCGTCGACGCCCTCCTGCACCCAGAAGCCGTGCACGGCGAAATCGGTCACGATACCCAGAATCGGCGGCGAATCCGCATAGGCGGCCTTGTATTGCGCCATCGCTCCAAACGGGAATGCATGCGTGCAGACGACGATGTCTGGCCGCTCGCGCTCGATCAGCGTACGCAGGTTTGCAGCGGTAAACTGATGCGCCCAGGTACGAAACGGACCGATCTCGGTTGCGCGCTCGGCTCTATGGTAGAGATAGCGATACATCTGCGGTATGGTCTTGACCATCTGCAGGTAGCCGCTCGAGACCACGCGCGAGACGACGAACGCCGCGTACCGGTAGGAGTCGACGACGAGCCCGCGATTCTCCGGCGCGACGTCCTCAAGTGCCGCACAGACGGCATTTGCCGCCGACGAGTGTCCGACGCCCACGTTCGCCGACAGGAAGAGCGCGCGGATCACGCGTCGCCGTCCTCGGACTCGCCGGCGAAATCGAGATAGTCGTCGAGCACGTCTTGGGCGAGGGCGTCATCTTCGAGCAGCTTCCCGTATGGATCGGTGACGATGAAGCTCTCCTCGCCGTCCTCCGGCTCGTGCAGCAGCACGGCGTAGCCGCTTCCTTCTTCCTCGTCTTCGAGAAGCGCCATGACCACAAACGGCAGTTCTCCGCCGCTCGGCGTCTTCACGACCAACGTGTCGTTGACGTCGAGGCGCTTGTCGCCCGCTCCGGAACTCATATCGCCACCTACCTCAAACATCGCGCGACGTTAGCTTGATGCTGCGCGAGGGTCTCTGCGAAGACGTGTCCGCCGCCCCCGCAATACACGTAGTAGAGCGCCTTCGTGGAAGCGGGGTGGAAAGCCGCCTCCAGCGAGGCGCGCCCGGGATTCGCGATCGGCGTGGGCGGCAAACCCGTGTGAAGGTAGGTATTGTACGGCGACCGCACAGTCAAGTCGGCACGCGAGAGCTCCGACTTGTGATGCGGCAGCGCGTATTCGATCGTCGCATCGATCTCGAGCGGCATTCCCAGACGCAGGCGATTGTAGATGACGCCGGCAATCATCGGCCGATCCTTGTCGAGCTTCGCCTCTCGCTCGACGAGTGACGCGACAGTCACGGCCTGCGGCACCGAGACGTGGAGCGCGCGGGCACGTCGCACCGCGTCGGCCGGAAGCGCCGCAAGGAAACCGCGCTCGAGTTGCGCCTCGATCTGTTGCGGCGTCGCACCGACCGGAACGAGATACGTATCCGGAAAAAGAAAGCCTTCCAATCCGTGCGTGCGAACGCCGCCAACCTCGATCGACGACGTCGCAAAGGAGTGCGCGAACGTCGGCGCGTCACCGACGCCCGCCTCTTGTAGTCGCCGCGCGATCTGTTCGTCGGTGAAGCCCTCGGGAATCGTCACCCATTGCGCAACCGCTGCGCCTTGCGTGACGAGCGCATGCAAGACGGTGGCCTCGGTTTCATGCGGAGCGAACCGGTACTCGCCGGCACGAACCTTCGTCTCCTCGCCTCGAACGCGCGCGAGCACGTGGAGGGGCAGCGTATGCGCGATGACGCCGGCGCTGCGCAGCCGTGCGAGGATGTCGTCGAACGACGCTCCCGCCGGAATCACCACGCGCGTCTGCGCCACCGGGCGCGAACGATCGAGGAACGCGCCATAGAGCAGGAGCAGCGCCGCGACGATTGCGACCGCAAGGACGAGCACGAGAAGCGCGCGTACCAGTTTCATTTCTCTGAACGACGACGAGCCAAGAACGTCTCCAAAATCAAAGCAGCGGCCATCATATCGACGGCCCGGCGACGACGATCTCGCGAGGCGTCGGCAGCGATCATCGCCTTCGTCGCCTGCGCGGTCGTCATCCGTTCGTCAACGCGATGTATCGTTCCCGTGAAGACGCGGCGGATGCGCTCCACGAAGTCGTCCATCTTGCGCGCCGCGATGCCGCGTTCCCCGGAGAGCGTCACCGGGTCGCCCACCACGAGGTCGCGCACGCCATAACTCTCCAGGTATTGCGCGATGCGCTCGAGATCGTCGGTCAGCCTCGTGCGCGCGATCGTTCCGATCGGCAGCGCGTAGGTCTCGCTAGGATCCGCAATCGCCACGCCGATGCGCTTTTCGCCCACGTCGAGCGCCATGATCGTGCTCATCGCATCTCCGCAACCGCAGCCGCCGATCGCGGCCGGCGACCCAGATGGTGTGCCACGAGCAGTTCTACGGCCTCGGCGACGCGCGGCAATGCCTGCACCGCTGCCCGGCGGCGCTCTCGAGGCGCGGCGAGCGCGCGGAGGTTCTCGAGCGCGGCCGCGTCGAGTTCGGGCAGGTCGCGCCAGCGCTCGCGGCACGACGCGTCGATGAGGCCGCCCGCTTCGACGTCCACCCACGCGCTCGCGCGGAGCGCGTTGCCGCAGCGAACGCACGCGTCGAGCGGAGGAGCGACGCCGAGCGCATCGAGCAATCGCATCGAAAAACGCGGGACGAGCGTGGATGGAGCATCCGATCGCGCGATGGCTGCAAGCATTCCGACGAGCAGCACGTAGACCTCCGGCAGCGCAAGCTCCGGTTCTGAGAACGCATCTATCATCTCGCAGGCCTCGGCAGCGACGGAGAATCGCCGCGGATCGACGAGCTCGCGCCAGTGTTCGCGTAGGATCTCCGCGCCGGCGATGACGTCGAGCGAGCGTCCGCGATGGATCGTCAGCGTGACCTCGTTTCCGAACTCGAGGCGTCCGCCGACGCGACTGCGGCCGCGCCGGATACCTTTGGCGACCGCTTCGACCTTGCCGTGCTCCAGGGTGAAGAGGATGACGATGCGGTCCGCTTCGCCGAGATTACGCGCGCGCAGGACGATGCCGCGCGCTTTATAGGTCCGCGCCGCCGCCGCCATGATTAGCTGCGCGAGAGCGCTTCGGGTGTGAACGGATACGGAAGCAGCTCGGCGAGCGTCGTCTCGACCACGCCGCTTGGCGATGTGAACGCCACCGGCATGGCGGAATCGAACTCCGCGATGAACTGGCGGCACGCGCCGCAGGGCGCAATCGTCGCATCCTCGGGTCCGGCGACGGCCACGGCGCGAAAACCACGATGGCCTTCCGCGACCGCACGCACCAGCGCCGCGCGCTCCGCGCAAATAGAGAGGCCGTAGCTCGCGTTCTCGACGTTTGCACCCGTGATCACCGTTCCGTCCAGCGTTTCGACGGCTGCGCCGACGGCGAAGTGCGAGTACGGGGCGTAGGCGTTCGCGCGAGCGGCGCGCGCCGCCGCGATCAGACTCCTAGCGGACGGCATCGTGCGCGTTCGCCTCGGCGCGCTCGCCGCCCGTTGCCTGTCCGTCGGCGCTCTTGGCATGAAATACCCGTACCGAGATGATGCGGCGTCCGTGCGCCCGTTCCACGCGCAGGCGCGTGTTGTCGTCGGCCTCGATCTCTTCGCCCTCCGACGGAAGGCGCCCGAAACGCCCGACGGTGTAGCCGCCGATAGTTTCGAAGTCCTCCGTGGGCAACTGCGTCCCCAGGGCAGCGTTCACGTCTTCGACGTTGGTGCGCGCGTCGACGATCGCCTCCTCCGACGAGACCTCCGCGATCGGCTCCTGCTCGTCGGTGTCGTGCTCGTCGCGGATCTCCCCGACGATCTCCTCGAGGATATCTTCCATCGTCACGAGGCCCGCGGTTCCGCCGTACTCGTCGACGACGATCGCCAGCGAGAACTTGTCGCGCTGCATCTCGCGCAGCAACTCGGCGATTCGCTTCGACTCCGGCACGTGCACGGCCGGGCGCATGAGCGCACGAGTGGTCGTCGTCGCCAGCGTTCCGGTCGCAAGCGCGATCATCAGTTCGCGGTCGTGGATCACGCCGATGATGTCGTCCTTGGATTCCTGATACACGGGCAGCCGTGAATGTCCCTCGGAGATGATGATGTCCAGTGCTCGCCGCGGCGACGCGTCCACGGACACCGCGACCATCTCCGGACGCGGGGTCATCACTTCGCGCGCGATCGTATCGCCGAACTCGATCACCGAATGAATCATCTCGCGCTCCTGCTCTTCGATGACGCGCTGCTCCGCGCCGACGTTGACGAGCGCGCGAATATCTTCCTCGGTGACGAAGATATGCTGCACGTTGCGGATCCCGAAGGGGCGCAAGAGCAGAGCGGTGACGAAGAGGAATGCATTGGCGACCGGCGTGAGCACCCACGCGACCGCGCGCATGAGCGGAGCGAGGCGCAGCGACCAGCGCTCGGCATCGCTCGTGGTGACCGTCTTCGGAATGATCTCGGCGAAGAGCAGCACGACGAGCGACATCGCAAGCGTCGCGAAGACTGTAGGGTACGGTAGATCGAGCGACAGCGCGAGAGCGGTCGCGATGGAGCTCGCGCCAAGCAACGCAACCGTGTTTCCGATGAGTACGCAGGTGAGAAAGCGATTGCGATCGTCGCTCAGGCGCACGATGTCGTTCGCGCCGCGCAGACGCCGTTCGGCCATCGTGCGCGCACGCAAGCGCGAGACGGAGATCAGCGCAGCCTCGGACGCCGAGAAGAACCCGGACATGACGATCAGCACCACGAGGGCGACGACGTCGAGTGCGTCGGTGCCGTGGGTCATAGCGGGGGCTCGCCGTTCAAATCTGCGCCATTATAGCATACGCGGGTCGTGCGCTAGGAGGCAGAGACACGCCGCGCCGGCGCCCAGCAGCGGCCCCGAGAGGATCGCTACGGCGAGCGGGCGGCGCGTCACGCTCACCGCGAGAGCGAAGAGTATCGCCGCGGACGCAGGCCAGTAGCCCAGGCTCGCCGGCGCCGTAAAGGCGACGAGCGCTGCGATCGTCCACGGAACGGTCGCTCGCCCGCTGAACGCGGCACCGTATCGTGCCTTCAGCAGCACCGCGAACAGCGCGCTGAGGCCGAGCGCAGCAACGACTGTTTGCGCGTCGAGCGCGGGAACTGCCGGCGCCCGGTACCCTGAGACCCATGCAGAGATGAAGATCGCAAGCCCCGCGAGCACGGCTCCGACCGACGCGACGAGCACCGCGCCCGCAGCGGCGTCCTTCGCGCGCTTTGCAACCGGATGCAGCTCGAGCGTCGCGAGATCGACCTGCGCCTCGATCGCGGTATTCATCAACTCCAGACCGAGCACGAGCGCGACGAGCAGGACGACGACGACGAAGGCCCACAGGCTGACGTGAAGCGCGAGCGCCACCACGAACGCGGTCGCAGCAACGATCAGGTGCACGACGAGGTTCGGTTGAACGCGTGCGGCGGCGACGATGCCGTCGAACGCGTGCGTGAACGATAGGGCGAAGCGCCTCATCTCGCGCGATAGGGCCACGGCATGCCGATGCACTGCGCCAAGCGACGCTCTTCCGCCTCCATGACGTTGCGCTCGCGGGACGCGTGATGGTCGTGCCCGATCAAATGCAAGAGACCGTGAATCAGCAGCCGCTCGAGCTCGCGTTGGAGCGGCGCGCCGTAATCGGCGGCTTGACGCTTCGCCATGTCCACGCTGATGACGACGTCGCCGAGGATGTCTTCGGGAGGGCCATATCCCGAAGACTCTTGCGCAGGCGTATGTTTCTCCCTCATGGGGAAGGACAAGACATCCGTTGGCACGTCTTTGCCGCGGTGACGATGGTTGAGCTGGCGCATCGTTTCATCGTTCACGAGCGAGAGCGACACCGAAGACCCCTCTTCGCCGAGCGCCTCCATGAGGCGGCGCGCCGCGGCCTTCAGCGAGCGGCCGTCGGCACCGCCGCGCCGCACGTCGTTGCGAAAATGGATCACTGCGACGTGTTGCCGTAGGCGCGCACGATGCGCGTCACGAGCGGGTGACGTACCACGTCGCCCTCGCCGAACTCGATCACGGCGACGTCTTCGACGCGTGCCAGGCGCTGCGCCGCATCGAGCAGGCCGCTCGTGGCGCCGATAAGATCGATCTGCGTCACGTCCCCGACGACGACCATCTTCGATCCGGAGCCAAGGCGCGTGAGAAACATCTTCAACTGGCCGCCCGTCGCGTTCTGTGCCTCGTCGAGGATGACGAACGCGTCCGAGAGCGTGCGGCCACGCATGTATGCAAGCGGCGCGACCTCGATCGTGCCGCGTTCCATGTAACGCGCGACGACGCTCTCGTCGAGCAGCTCGCCCAGAGCGTCGTAGAGCGGGCGCATGTAGGGGTCGACCTTTTCGCGGAAATCGCCAGGAAGAAAACCGAGCTTCTCGCCGGCTTCGATTGCGGGACGCGAAAGCACGACGCGCGCGACCTCGTGCGCTTTGAGCGCACGCACGGCCATCACGACCGAGAGAAATGTCTTCCCGGTGCCCGCCGGCCCGATGCCGACCGTCAGCGTGTTGGCATCGATCGCCTCGACGAAGCTGCGCTGGCCCGCGGTCCGGGGGCGAATCTCGCGGCCCCGCTGCCCGCGCAGCAGCGTCGCCGCCAATGCGCGGCCTCCGCCGCGCTCGGTGTCCGCGACCGCAAGCGCCACGTCATGCGGCGTGATCTGCGTTCCCTCCATCGCCGCCTCGAGCATGCTCGTGAGCGCATCCGCGGCGCGCTCGACGTTACGCTGCTCGCCGCTGAGCACGAGGCGGTCGTCCTCCGTGCGCAGCCGGACGTCGAGTCCTTCTTCTAAGGCAGACAAGTTGCCGTCGTATTCGCCGAAGAGCCGAACGCGATCCGCCAAGCGTTCGAGGCTGATGCTGCGGGACGTCAAACGATCGAGGTCCACTCGCGCAGTGCGCGAGGTGGACCGAGCACTTCGAGTGCGATGATACCGCGCGCCACGGGCGAGCCTCGTTCGAAGACGCTTCCCGCCGAAAGCAAGCGCCGTCTCGGCGCACTGACGAGAAGCGTTGCGAGCGCAGGCGCCCGTGCGGGCGCTGCCGGCGGTACCGGAAGAGGAACCACGACGCGTTGCCTGGAGCCGCCCCTCGACACGCCGGTCCTCAACGAAGGCGGCGGAGGTGCTAAAGGCGGCGCAGGCGGTTGCGCGGGCGAGCTCTGCTCCATGCGTCCGGCCGTGCGCTTCACGCTCCGGACGACCGACGAGATCACAGCGATAAGGATGAAGACGGCCCAGATCAGACCGCCGAAATCCTGAACGTTCACGCTACGGCGTCATCGGAGGCGGCTGTTGAGTCGCCTCCGACTGCGGCGGCGTCTCCGACGCGCCGATCGAGCTACGCATTTCCGTGTCTGCCTGAATATTCCTCAAACGATAGTAGTCCATCACCCCGAGGTTGCCGCTGCGAAACGCTTCCGCGATCGCGAGCGGTATCGATGCTTCCGCCTCGACAACCTTGGCGCGCATCGCTTGCGTGAGCGCCTTCTGCTCTTGCTCGCCGGCGAGCGCGGCGTACTGCCGTTCCGCAGCCTTGGCCTGTGCAATGCGCCGGTCGGCCTCCGCTTGGCTCGTCTGCAGCTCGGCTCCGATGTTCTTTCCCACATCGACGTCCGCGATGTCGATCGAGACGATCTCGAAGGCGGTTCCGGCGTCGAGCCCCTTCGCGAGCACGGCCTTGCTGATCCGGTCGGGGTACTCGAGCACCTCTTTGTGGTCGACGGCCGCGCCGACCGCGGCGACGACGCCCTCGCCCACGCGCGCGATGACGGTCAGCTCGCCGGCGCCGCCGACGTAGCGGTCGAGGTTGCTGCGCACCGTGACCCGCGCCTTGACGTTAAGCTGAATGCCGTTTTGCGCGACGCCCTGGAAGGTCGGCGTCTCGATGACCTTAGGATTGACCGATGTCTGGACCGCCTCGAGCACGTTGCGTCCGGCGAGGTTGATGGCGGCTGCGCGCTGCCACTCCAGCGGGAGCTGGGCGCGCTGCGCTGCGATCATCGCGAGCGTGACCGCCTCCACGTTGCCGCCGGCGAGATAATGCGACTGCATCGGATCGATCGTCACGTTCAAGCCCGCTTTGCGCGCGCGCACGTAGTTCGTAACGATGATTCCCGGAGGAATGCCGATCAAGCGCATGCGCACGAGCGTGATGATGCCGATCGGCACGCCGGCAGCGATCGTACGGATCCACAAGCCGAGCGGAAAGTAGTAGAGGAACATGATGAAGAGGATGATCGCGAAGAGGACAATGATGCCGGTCACGAGTGCCACGAGAAGAACTCCTTATGTGGGGCCGAGCCCGGAGCCGGGCTCGACGAAGATGCGCGCGCCTTCGACGCGCGTGACGCGAATCGGCGTACCCTGCGCGACGTATTCACCCTCGGTGAGAACGTCGATACGGCGGCCGTCGATGGAGGCGACGCCCGCGGGGCGAAGCTGTGAGGCGGCGATTCCAGTGCGACCTTTGAGGTCGCCGAAATCGCGACTTGAAACGTAATCGCTCCCCTGCGCGTACGTGAGCGCGAGACGATGCATCCATGCGTTCTCCGGCAGCACGCGCAGCAGGAGCAGAAAGACGACGATCGTCAGCGCGATGGCGGCCGCCAACGTCTCGAAGGCCACCGCGATGTTTGGAATGCCGAAGGCCAATACGACCGCCGCGACGAGCGCGATGCCCCCCAAGACACCGGGAAACGTGTGCCCCGGCACGACGTGTAGCTCCCAAAGGATGCCGATGAACCCAAGCACGGCGAGCGCGACAACGCCCCAGTTCGAAAATCCTGCGTAGACGTGCGTTCCGAAGAAGAGTCCGAACGCGATGATCGCGATGAGCCCGGCTATGCCGTGCAGCGTGTAGAGTTCCACCATGATGCCGAGCATGCCGATGGAGAGCAGCAGGCCACTTACGGTCGGGTCGGTCGCAAAACGTGCGAGGCGCTCCGCCCACGTCAAGTGCTCGTGCAGACGCGAGTTCGCGTTCAAATGCACGGCCGCAAGCGCGGCGTCGAGCGACGGCTCGACGGCGATGGCAACGTGATAGCGCAACGCCTGCACCGTGTTCAGCGTCAGGATCGTTCCGGCTGCTTTAAGCCCAGGGATCGCGATGCTGCGATTGACCATCGCGCCCGCGATCGTCGGGTTGTGATGATTGCGCTGTGCCGTCGACTCGAACTCGGCGGTCAGTGCCGAAACTTCCTTGGGCGTGTTCGGAATCGGCTCCGCTGCGCCGATCGAGGCGCCCGGCGCCATGATGATCCGCTGCGCCGAGAGCGTGATGAGCGCCGCCGCCGAGTACGCGCGCTCGCTGACATACGCGATCACCGGAACCTGTGCGGAGCGCAGTGCGTCCTCGATATCGAAGACCGACGAGACGAGGCCGCCTGGGCTGTCGACGTCGAGCACGATCGCCGCCGCGTGCTCGCCGTTCGCCTCCGCGACGGAGCGCTGCACGAGATGTGCCATCCCATCGTCCACCGTTCCGTGGATGGGAATAACGACGATCGGGGCCGACGCCGGGGCCGAAACGGCTTGCGCGCAAAGCGACGCAATCCCACACAAGAGGAGTCCGAGCCATATCCCGGCTCGCAGGCGAACCGCCTTCATCTTCGTGAGGGACTACTTGCTTTCGCGGGCCTTCAGCGCCTCCTGGACGATCTCGGCGACGAGCTTTCCATCTGCGAGGCCGCGCAGCTGCGGCATCACCGCCTTCATGACGGCACCTTGATTGCGCTCGCCGGCAGGCAAGGTTGCCATCGCCGTCGCGACGATCGCGCGCACCTCATCCGCAGATTTCTGCTGCGGCAAGTACGCCAGAAGCACCTCGCGTTCGGCGCGCTCCTTCTGCGCGAGCTCGGTCCGGCCCGCCTTCTCGAACTCCTCGATCGAGTCGGCGCGCTGCTTCACGAGCCTGCGGACGACGTCGAGCTCCTCCGCATCGGTCGGCTCCCTGCCCGTCTCGCCACGCTTGTACGTGAAGCCGGAGATCGCAGAGCGCAGCGTATCGGCTCGGAGCTGGTCGCGCGCTTTCATCGCCTCACGCAAGTCAGAGGCGAAGCGATCCTTCAGCAAGCCCATCGGAGATAACTCAGACGCGACGCTTGCGAGCGGCGGCTGACTTCTTTTTTCGGCGCACACTCGGCTTCTCGTAATGCTCGTGTTTGCGAGCCTCGGCGAGGATGCCGGCTTTCTGGGTGGCCTTCTTGAAGCGCCGCAGGGCGCTCTCAATCGATTCACCCGGCGCGATGCGGACTTCCATTATTCAACCCCCTTTCCCGGCATATGAGCCCTGCGTACCTTATCACAGGGCCGGGGGAGCGTCAATTGTGCGCTATCCGGGCGGCCAGCTCATGTGGCGACCTGCGAGGACGTGCACGTGCACGTGGTCGACGGTCTGCCCGCCCTCGACTCCAGTGTTCACCACGAGCCGGAACCCGCGGGAACCGAAGTCACGCGCGAGCTTTGTCGCAACCGCCACGACGTGCCCGAGCAATGCTTCATCACCGCCGTCGAGAATGTCGGCCACGGTCGCGTAGTGCTTGCGCGGCAGCACCAAGACGTGCTTCGGGGCCTGCGGGTTGACGTCGGCGATGGCAATCGCGTCATCGTCGCGGTAGATCTCGTCCGCTGGAATCTCTCCGGCAACGATCTTACAGAAAAGGCACTCCATCGATGCATCCTTCGACAAACTTCGGATGACGCTTGCTGGGCGAATCGCATGCCTATCGTATGATGAAGCTCCAGGACTTGGTTGCCGTGTTTCCCGCTTCGTCGGCGACGCGAACGCGAACGCGAACGGCGCCGCGCCGATACGCCGTCTCGGGCAGGTACTGAATGAAGTTCGCCGTGCGAACGCATTCCGGCGTTACGTCCCGGCCGTTCACCTCCAAGCGAATGCTCGATGGATTGACCGGCACGGCATCGGTGACGAAGGTCGCATAGATCGCGGGGGCGTTCAGCGTCACGGTAGCACCGTCGCTCGGTCCGACCGTTGAGATGCCCGGTGCCCGACCCGACGCGGAGAGCGTCTGCGCCGCGCGCGCTTCCACCGAGCTGCCGTCGTGCATCTGGAGGTGCGCTACGATCGGCGTATCCGCGAAGTTCGCGTTTGCGGCAATAGCGTAGCTTCCAACGTACGTTCCCGGTGCGCGTTCCGTCATCGCGATGCCAGCGACGTACGCACCGATGTCGAACGTGGCGGCGCCGCCGGGAGCGCCGTGCATGGTCACGTTCAGCGTGTCGCCGGCACGCAGCGGGTGCGTTGCATCGATCGTGACGTCACTGATGTTCGCGCTCCCGCTTTGTCCGCTCGTCGGCTCTGCCGCGCGCTCGGCGACGATCTCGCGGACCTCGCCCGTCTCGACGTTGTACCGCACCGTCACGCGATCGCCGGCGACGAGATCGCCGAACGACGCCGGCTTTCCGTTCAACGATACCTCGGTATCGCGATCGGGCGCGATAACGTGGCCATCTTGCATCAAGAGCTCGTTTGGGTTCACGACCGCGACCACGCCGTACCGAGAACCGTATTCGTCGACGACCGACGTCACGGTGCCGTCCGAGCGCATGGCGATCTCGGCATAGTCTCCGGGCCGGATGTCGGTGAGCTCGCCGGGGATGTCGATGTCGACGCCTACGTCATGCATCGTGATCAGCGCGTTGTTCGAAATCGGAATCGTGCGAACGGACCCATTGAAGGAAAGGGTCACGGTCGGCGGCGCGGAGTCGACGTCGACCGCCGTTACGGTTCCGACGTTGACCGTGCGGTTGCCGACGGTGAAGTCGCCGAGTCCGGACCGGCCGACGAGCTGCGAGACGATCGAGACGACGTGCTCGCGGCGATTGAAGGTCGCCTCGGCACCGAGCACCGACGTGAAGAAACGCAACGGCGCGTAAAAGACGCCGTTACGGCGCGTCGCCGGCGCATCTAACAACACGCGCGCGCCGTCGACCGTGGCAATGCGGCTGCCGTCGCGCAACACGACCGTCTTCTCGCCCACGTGCGTGATCATGCTCGAGCCGAGGGTGCTGAAATCGAGTCCTAGAGCGTGTACCGTGCGTTGCACCGGAACGAGCAGGATCCCACGGATCAAAAGCGGCGGCGGCTCGAGCGGCAGCGTCTCTCCATTGATGACGATGCCGATCTCCGGTGCCGGGGCGGCGCGGTGCACGGCGGTCAGAGCGAGCACGGCTGCGACGAGGAGCGCGGCGCGCCAAATCATGCGAGCACCTCGCGATAGACATCGGCGGTTGCGCGCGCGCACCGATCCCACGTGAACTTCCGTGCGAGCATCTGCCCATGATTGACGAGCCGGGCGCGCAGCCCCTGGTCGTCCAGAACGGCGGCAAGGCATTCCGCAAGCATGCGCACGTCTCTGGCCCGAAAGGTCAGCACCGCGTCTTCCAGCACGGCGGGCACGGCATCCGCGCAGACGACGACCGGCGTTCCCGCGGCCATCGCCTCGAGCAACGTCAGGCCAAAGCCTTCGCGCAGAGCGGGGTGCACGAGGGCGCTCGCTCCGCGATAGTACGCCGCGAGCTCGGGCACGGAGAGCTCTCCGAGAACGCGCGCGTGTCGCCGCTTCGTCGACGCACGCTCTAGAGCGCCGCCAAAGTCATCCGGGCCGCTCATGTAGAGATCCACCTCGTAACGCTCCGGAAGAGAGCACCAGGCCTCGAGCAGCGTCGCCAAGTCTTTGTGCCTGCGATGATTCCCGACGTACAGAAAGTACGGGCGTTCTCCTGCGTGCGCGTCGGCGCCTGGAGCCGGCGCAAAGAGCTGCGGATCGACACCGAGGGCAACGACGCGAATCTTCGCGTGGTCGACGCCGAGAAAACGCTCGATGTCGTCCACGGTGCGCTCGTCCGCCGTTATGACGCGTGCCGCGCGCGCACAGGCTCGCCGCACGACGAAGCGATAATACCACGCCGCTTTACGCTTGAAATGCTGCGGAAAGCAGAGGTGGATGACGTCGTGCAGAGTGACGATGGAGCGTACTGGCACGACGAGCGGCGTGTATTGTGAAAGAAAATGAACGAGGTCGACGCCTGCCTTCGCGATGGCGAGCGGCAGCGCGACCTGTTCGCTCCAGTCGAAGTTTCCTCCCTGCGAGAACGTCGCGTACGCAAACTCGGGTGCCACCAGGGGAAGCTTCGCACACATCTCGCGCGCGTAGAGTTTCATGCCGACGGACATCTGCCGCGAGAGCCGAGCGTCGAGCCCGACACGCTTCATCGCGCTTTGCGGCACGCCACGTACCGGTAGCGCGCCGACCAATACGCGGCGGCGATGCCGCGGCCGCCGTCGAGAAGCGCGCCTTTCAGGAGCAACAGGCGTAGCCAGCGCGGCCACACGAGTAACCATTCTTGCGCGGTGCGCAGGGGCGAAGCATGCAGTGCGGCGGCTTCGAGATCCGTATAGCGCTCGAACTTCGCGCGGTACGAAGCGGCATCTGCATAAGAATAGTGCAGCAAGGTTCCACGCAGCTCAGCGACCGGGCCTTCACAGACCCAGCGTTCGTGCACCTGAGCGCTGCCGCCCGCGGCGCAGCTCCCTTTCAAAAGCGCGCGCCCGGTACGAAAGAGGCGCACGAGAGGCTCGTTTTTCCACATGCGCAGGGCCTTTCCACAATAATACGTCGAGCGGCGCACGATGTAGCCGTCGACGTCGCCGTCTGCGCAGAGGATTGCGTCGCGCAGCGCGTCGTCGAGCGCTTCGTCGGCGTCGATCATGAAGGTCCACGGCGTCGCAACGTTCGACGCCGCAATACGACGCGTGTCGAGAAAGCCCGTCCAATCTCGTTCGATGACCTGCGCGCCCGCGGCACGGGCAAACTCGACCGTTCGATCGCGCGAGCGCGCGTCGATCACGAGCACCTGCATACCGCGCGGCAGGCTCGTCAACGCGCGGGGAAGATTGCGCTCTTCGTCACGAGCGAGGATAACGGCGGTGATGTCGTACGGGTTCAGGGGCGCTGCGTAGCTGTCGAGGTGCTCACGGTGACACCGCTATCGCTACGCCCATGATGCGTGCGCCCGAGCGCGGCGCCCACAAAGTCGCGGTAGAGCGGCGAGGGGCGATTGGGGCGCGATTTGAACTCCGGGTGCGCCTGCGTGCCGACGAACCACGGGTGCATCGCCTCGGGAAGCTCGATGACTTCGACCAGCTGCGTTTTGCCGACGGTGTGAAAACCGGTGAAGAGCATGCCGTGCTCTTCGAAGATCGGCGCGTAGCGGTTGTTGAACTCGTACCGGTGGCGGTGGCGCTCGCCGATCTCGAGCTCGCCGTAAGCGCGCGCCGCATGCGAATTCGGGACGAGCGTGCACGCGTAGTTTCCCAGACGCATGGTTCCGCCGTACATTTCGAGATTACGCTGATCGGGCATGAAATCGATTACCGGGTCCGCCGAAGTCTCGTCGACCTCGGTCGTCATCGCGTCGGGAAGCCCGCAGACGCTGCGCGCGAACTCGATGCAGGCCAGCTGCATGCCGTAGCAGATTCCGAGAAATGGGATCTTGCGTTCGCGCGCATGCCGGATCGCGAGCAGCTTGCCCTTGACCCCGCGCGAGCCGAAGCCCGGCGCGACGAGAATGCCGTCGACGCCGCGCAAAAGCTCCACGCCGTCGCTTTCTATGTCCTCTGAATCGATGCGCTTAATGTCGACCCCCGCATCGTGCGCGGCGCCGGAATGGTAGAGCGCTTCGTTGATGGACATGTAGGCGTCCTTGAGCTCGACGTACTTCCCGACGATGGCAATCGTGACGCGGCGCTCCGGATGCAAGATACGCTCGACGATCGCCTCCCATTCCTCCAAGTGCGGCGCCCGCGTATCGAGATGAAGCTTGCGCACCGCCGCATCGGCGAGGCCTTCTTTCTCCAAGTTCAACGGTACGGCATAGATCGTCGGCGCGTCGTTGTTCTGCACGACCGCGGAGCGAGCGACATCGCAGAAGAGCGCGATCTTTTCCTTCAGCTCGATCGGCATCGGACCGGAGGTCTGCGTTCGGCAGACGATCGCGTCGGGGAGGATGCCGATGCCGCGCAGCTCGCGCACGGAGTGCTGGGTCGGCTTCGTCTTGAGCTCGTCGGGGGCACCGAGGTGGGGAACGAGGGTCAGGTGCGCGTACATGACGTTCTCGTCGCCGACATCGTAGCGCATTTGACGGATCGCTTCCAAGAACGGTAGCGACTCGATGTCACCGACCGTCCCGCCGACCTCGACGATGCAGACCTCGGCGCGGCTTGCCTCGGCGACGCGCTTCACGTGCGCCTTGATTTCGTTCGTGATATGGGGAATGACTTGTACCGTCGCGCCGAGATATTCGCCGCGGCGTTCCTTCTCGATGACGGCCTTGTAGATTTGCCCGGTCGTCACGTTGTTGGCACGCGTGAGGTTCTCGTCGATGAAACGCTCGTAGTGACCCAGATCGAGATCGGTCTCTGCGCCGTCCTCGGTAACGAAGACCTCCCCGTGTTGATACGGGTTCATCGTGCCGGCGTCGACGTTGATGTAGGGATCGAGTTTTTGAATCGAGACGCTGATGCCGCGGGCCTTCAACAGGCGCCCGAGCGATGCGGCCGTGATGCCCTTTCCGAGCGAACTGGCCACGCCCCCGGTAAAGAAAATGTACTTGGCCACTCGGGATTGCTGTGTTCAGCGCGGGCGGTTATCGAACCTTTGTCTTCTTTGGCAAATCGAAGGGAATGACAAGCCGAATGTAGCGCTCGAGCCCAGCATAATCGGGACCGACGCCGACGCGTGCGCTCGGAAACGCCGCCGCGGCGAGATCGCGCAGCGCCGCGATCGATGGCGGCGCGGCCTCCAGAAGCACAACTGCGCCGTCGTTGAGGCGCCCCGGTAGGCGCGCCAGGAGACGGCGGTATTCGCGCAATCCGTCGGACCCGCCATCGAGCGCCTCTCGCGGCTCGAAAGCCGCAGGCTCGGGTCTCCGAGGGAGTTGCGCGGTGGGAACGTACGGCAGGTTCGCGACGACGCAATCGAAGCGCAGCTTTTCGTCCCGCGGCAGAAGATCCGCGAGCTCGAACCGGAGGCGTCCTTCGACAAGCTCAGGATGACACGCGACAGGGTCGGGATGGCGCAGGGCACGAGCGTTGCGTTCGGCAACGGCAAGCGCGTCCGTGCTGCGCTCGGTCGCGTAGACAACCGCTCCACGCAGCTCCGCGGCGAGCGTGCACGCGATCGCGCCGCTTCCCGTGCCCACGTCGAGGATGACCGGCTTCGCATAGCTGCGCAGGTGCTCGAGGGCCGCTTCGACGACGTGCTCCGTCTCCGGTCGCGGGACGAGCACCGCCGGGCTCACCTTGAAGGGCCGCCCGCAGAACCATGCCGTACCGATGAGATATGCGACAGGCTCTCCGAGCGCGCGACGCTCGACGAGCGCTTCGAAACGCTGCAAATCGGCGGCCGAAAGCGGCTCGTCGCCATGAGCGATGAGCCAGGCGCGGTCGTGCTCCAGCGTATACGCGAGCAGCAGCGCTGCGTCGGCGCCGGAGGACGGCGACGCTCCGGAGAGCCGCGAACTCGCCGAGCGCAAAGCTTGGGCGACATCCTTCGACACGCTCAGGATGGCGCCTTAGAAGCCTGAGCTGGCGTCGCAGTACCGGCTATGCTGCAGAGCCTGCGAGCAGCCGGGCACGCTCGTCACGCAGCAGATCCTCGACGATCTCGCCGATGTCGCCGTCGAGAATCGCGCGGAGGTTCCCGTAGTTGCGATTCGTGCGGTGATCGGTAACGCGATCCTGCGGCACATTGTACGTGCGGATCTTCTCGGAGCGATCGCCGGTGCCGACTTGGCTACGGCGCAGTGAGCCCGTGGCCTCTTCTCGCTCGCGCCGCTTGCGCTCGTGGAGCATCGCGCGCAGCATCTGCATCGCACGCTCGCGGTTCTGCTGCTGCGAGCGCTCTTGTTGCGAGGCGACGACGATACCCGTCGGCACATGCGTGATGCGAATCGCCGATTCGGTCTTGTTGACATACTGCCCCCCGGCTCCGCTCGACTTATACGTATCGACCTGCAGGTCCACCGGCTTGATCTCGATCTGAACGGTCTCGTCCACTTCGGGGAGCACCGCGACGGTAGCCGTCGAGGTGTGGATGCGTCCCTGCGCCTCCGTTGCGGGGACGCGCTGCACGCGGTGGACGCCCGATTCGTGCTTGAACCAGCGATACGGCTGCTCTCCCCTTATGGAGAAGACGATCTCTTTATAGCCGCCGGCTTCGCTCGGGCTCTCCGAAACGACGGCGACCTTCATGTGGAGCGATTCGGCGAAGCGCGCGTACATGCGCGCCAGGTCGCCGGCGAAGATCGCGGCTTCGTCACCGCCGGCGCCGGCGCGAATTTCAACGAACACGTCTTTGTCGTCGTCAGGGTCCTTGGGTATTAGCAGCTCCGCCAGCCGTGCCTCGAGCGCCTCGCGACGGGCATGCAGCGAGCGCTCCTCTTCCTCCGCGAGCTCGCGCATCTCCGGGTCGGCAAGCAATACGGCATTCGCCTCGAGGGCTTCGAGGGCCGCGCGATAGGCACGATACGCCTCGACCGTCTCAACCAGACGAGCGCGTTCCTTGACCAGACCGGTAAACGTAGCCTGATCGAACGCGCCGCCGGCTGCCGCCAGCTCGGCCTCGATCTCGTCGAACCGCCGGCTGGTCGCCTCGAGGCGCTCGAACGCGCGCTCGTCCACGACCGCCGCTTACGCTTCCGCCGCGGCCTTCTTCGCTGCGCGTTCCTTGGAGCGAGCCGCCGCCTCCTCTTGCTTGCGCCGTGCGATTGCGGCACGCTGGTTGAACTTGTCCACGCGTCCGGCCGTGTCGATCAGCTTCTGCTGGCCCGTGAAGAGCGGATGGCACGCCGAACAGATCTCGACCGCGATCTCTTTTCGGGTCGAGCCGGTGGTGAAGGTGCTCCCGCAGGCGCAGTGTACGCGGGCCTCCGGATACCACGTAGGGTGGATCTTCTCTTTCACAGTCCCTCGATTATAGCAGCGGCGGCAAGGGGGCTCACCCAAAGATTAATACCTGATTATAGAGGGTGCCGGGGAAAGAAGGCGGTACCTTCTTCCCTAGTGGCCGCCAGGTAGGACCTCGGCCCAACCCCCATCCTCCGGGGCAACATTGGAAACCCGGATAGAAAGAATCAAACAATGCGACTACTCTCTTGGCCATGCGCTGCAATCTTCGCAGCGATGGCCCTCTGGGCACCGGCGATCTCCCACGCGCAGGGCACGCCTGACTTTGGTGTGCCACCTTCGGGCACGATCCCGATCCTCTACAACGACCATCACGTCTATGCAAACCCCGACGTTCTCAAGCAAGATCGGGTGCTGGCCGCCTTGGTGCGCAACGGCACCATTCTTATTCCGCTTCGCTCGATGTTCGAGCAGATGGGCGCCACGGTATCCTACGATCCCTCGACGCAGACCGTCACCGCTTCCAAGGCGGGCGCGTCCGTCTCCGTTACGGTCGGTAAACCCGAAGTCGTCATCAATGGCGAGACCCGACCGCTCGACGTCCCGCCGATCATGTGGCACGGTCAGGTTCTCGTTCCCGTGCGCGTGATCTCCGAAGGCATGGGCGCGTACGTAGAGTGGGTTCCGGACCGGCACATCGTCGTCGTGCGCTACATCGTACCGACGCCGATGCCGCCGCCCCCCACCATGGCACCGCCGCCGCCCACCATGGCACCGCCGCCTCCGACACCAGCGCCCAACAGATGGGCCGGCATCTATGTCGGCGCTAACATCGGTGGGATCGTCAATCACGATACCGGCGGCGACACGTGCACGACGCCGGGCGGCGTCGTCTACGGACCCGGATGCTCGATCGATGCCGGCATCGGCAAGATGAACGCGGCGGGCTTCCTCGGCGGCGTTCAGCTCGGAGCGAACCTGCAGGCAGGCCACTTCGTTATCGGCCCTGAGTTCGACTATCAGGGAACGACGCTGCAAGGCTCGTCGAACTTCTACGGAATCCTGCCGGAGTACGGCAGCAGCGGCTGCTGCAACGTGCACTTCTCCGCGTCTGAATCAATGACGTCGTTTCAAACGGAACGCCTGCGCATCGGGCTCGCATCGCCGAACACGCTCATCTATCTCACGGGTGGCTGGGCGCAAGCCAACGTCACGCTCTCGACGAACTACGCGTTTTCGCACCTTCAATACCCCGGGACGATCAGCGTCGAGCGCAGCGGCTGGACCGAGGGACTGGGCGGCGAATGGGCCATCAGTCCGCGTATGTCCATGAAGCTCGAGGGGTTGCTCTACACGCTGCAGCCCTACTCAACGGCCTTCTTTAGGACGGGAAGCACGTCGGGCTACTCCGGTGGCAAGGACTTCTACTTCCACGGAAACGTCGTGCGGCTCGGCGTCAACTGGAAACTCTGAACATCGTCTCTCGTCATCCTTCGACAACAAATAAAGAGGGGCGCCGCGGCGCCCCTCTCCTTTTTGTCTCTTTACGCGCGTACGCTACGGAAGATTCAGCGTTCCGCAGCTGCAGTACGTGAAGAGTGCCTGAGCCATTCTCGCGCCGAAGGGCACGCCGACGCCGGTAACCATGTCATATCCCGGTCCCGTCTGGAAGCCGGTGTAGACGGTGCCGTTGCTGTTCGTGCCGTTCGATCCGGCGCAGACGTCGTAGATGCTGCCGGAGGTTCCGCCGGCGCATGCCGCCTGCGTGCCGTAACCCGACTCACCCTGCGCGATCGCGTAGAGTGCAGGAGCCGCGGCGATTCCCCAACGGTAGCCGTACGTCCCCGAACCGTGCGCGTGCGCGCAGGTCGAGTTCGCCTTGCACGCCGAGAGGAAGTCCGCGAACATCGCCGCCATCTCCGGCGCTGCCGCCGACGTTCCGCCCGATGCGAAGAAGTACCCCGGGATGTAATCTGCGTACATGAGCATCATCGGGCCCGTGTTCGGGTCCGCGAGCAGGGAGATGTCAGGCGTCTCCCGCATCGTCGCGCCGATCGGCGCTGCCGATTGCCACGACGGTGCCGGAAAGAAGAGCGAGGGGCCGCCGCCCGAGCCCGGTGAGTTGTCGAAGTAGCCGTCACCACCCCAGGTGGTATTCTCGCCCCACGCCGTGATCTGCTCGCCAGGTTGGAGCTGGCCGGAGTTCGTGAACGGAGCGTTCACGCCACCGACTGCGATCGCGGACGGATCCGTCGCCGGATACGACGCGCACTGCGACGTCGCCGGGTAACCGCCGTTGTCGCATTGGTACGCCCCGTTGTCGCCGGACGAAACGAAGACGGTGACGCCTTCGGCCGCGAGCGCAGCCATCTCGTCCGGTCCCGGCCCGTTGCCCGATGCATCGAAATAGCATCCGGCGTTGCATTCGGCGTACGGCTCACCCAAGCCGAAGCTGAGCGAGAGCGTGTCGACGACGTCGTCGGCGATCACTTGCTGGATCTCGTCGTCGGTGAGGTAGATGCCCTCGACGCCGGTCGAGCCCGCGGCGCAACCGTAGTAGACGCAGTCTTGCGTGTTGTAGGCGAGGTAGAAGTCGACGGTCGCTCCCGGCGCCAATCCCGCCTGTTGCTCGGTGTCGAGTTGCGCTTCGCCGTCTTCCGGATTGCACGTCGCGCTTGGATCCGCGACGTACTGGTTGCCGCACGGTCCGGTTACCGGCGGCGGCGTTTGCAGACCGCCCGGATACGGGTCGAACGTTCCCGTTCCCGTTCCGTTGTTCTGCGCGTTCGCGGGCTGCGCGATGACGTTCTTCTGCACGACGCTCGCGTAGAGATTCGTGCCGGACGCCAACGCATAGGCCGGAACGTCGTCAGGCGAGATCGGCCCCGTCCCGATGATGCCGACGTTGATGCCTTGCCCGCGGTACCCGTTGTTGATCAAGTGCGCGTAGTCAAAAGCATTGCGCAACAACGGTGCCGAGTAACCCGCTCCGGCGACGCCGGCGGGACGCTCGATGTAGGTATGGGCCGGGTGGAAACCGACCATGTTCATCACCGAGACGACCGGAAGAGCCGACGCGAAGTGCGGCGGAGCATCCGGCGCAGGGCCGAGAACCTTGATCGGACCGACCGACGTTTGCAGTTGCCAATAGCCGAACTTCGTACCGAACGCAGCCTCGACGTTCGCCTGCGTTCCGCTCACGACCATCGTCAAGTGCTGGGGCCACGTCCCCGTGCTCAAGTGGTAGCCGGCAAAGTACTTGCCGGCGGTCGCGATCGCGGCGCCCGACGCGCCATACATCATGCCGATTTGCTGCGGCGTCAGCCAATGGCGATAGTTCCCCGAGTGCGGATCGCCCGTGGACCTGGCGTAGGCAAGCAGCCCCGGCGCGTTGCGCAGCTGCGGCTGCACGTTGAGCGTGATGTTGCCGGCAACCGTGGCCGGCCCGAGATATGTTGCCTTGCTCTGAAGGATCTGCTGATTCCACGCGACGGCGAGCGTCGCCGGACCGTGATACGTCTGCATGCCTCCCCCGGCGCCCTGCGCCATGGGCAGAGCGCCGCCGGCGCCACCGCCGTGGCAGGCCGAGAGCAATGCGGCCGCTGCCGCGATGGTGATGCTGCGCAGAATCGTGCGCTTGGTCATCGTACGGCCCCCCCTGCCCGATGGCTCATGATGGTGTGCAGCACGCGCTCCTTCGCCTGCGCGCGTAGCCTTGTCGTTTGGACACGCACGAGCGCTCGCGCGAGTACCGCGGCGTTTACCGACGCGCTCACCGAGTTTCCAACGCTCTGCGTCGACACGGAGTTCGAGCTTCCGTGCGAGAGGACGCCGACGCCCTTGCCGCTCTGCAACGTCAGCGTGCTCGTCGTCGTGGTCACGATCAACGGGGTGCTGCTCACGAAGGGATAGTAGCGGTTAGACAAGTTCCACTCGTAGTACGTGTCGAGCACGTCGGTACTCTGCACGCAGACGAGGCCGTACGTCGTCGACGTATACGCGTCCGTCGTCGTCTGCTCGGTGAAACCGAAGAGCGGATCGAGATCCGAGACGACCGTGTGGATCTTGTTGCCGGTCGTCCCATACGTTGCCGGAACGCTGCAGCCTCCCGGGAAGCTCACGCCCGTCGTAATCGTGGACTCGTTCGACGCGAGCGTCAACGGGGTCGTCGAGAACCACTGCGCGATATTGATGGTCTGGGCCGGCGAGGCCGGCGGACATGAATTGTAGTTGTACGCATTCCAGGTAACGAAGCCGCCCGACGGCGCGGAGATCGTGTACTCGCAGATGTACCCGAAGGTCAGCCCGTAGGAACCCGGAGCGGCGATCCACGTCGCCGACGCATCGGCGTTGACGGTCGCCGTATCGTTGATGAAGGTCCCGTTGTTGACCTCGTTCTCGCTGTACGAGCCGTCGCTGTTCGTCGTACGCGTGTCGTTGGTGCCGTCGTTGTAGGTTTCGGTCAGATTCGCCGTCGCACCGTTCGTCCAGTTGGCGCCGTTGTTCTCCGGCTCCTGATCGACGACGAGCGGCGTCGGATACGTAACGTTTTGCGAGTAGCCGTCGCTGTCCGCGTAGACCGTGTGCGTCTCGGCGACGTTCGTGACGGCGCCGTTCGGTGACGGCGTGACGAAGGTCGTCAGCGTCGCCGTCAGGTTTTGATTGGGCTCGGTCAGCGTTTCATCGGCGACGACGGCACCGCTGCCGGTGACGCTCGTTACGCTGTCGCTGAGCGAGTAGCTGACGCTCGTGTTGGGATAGGGCGTCGCGTTCGGATCGCCGCCGCACGCTGCACCGCATGGATAGCCATTGTAGACGTTGGCGATCGTTTCCGTTCCGCTATAAGTGGCGGCCTGCGGCGTGGTGTGGGGCCCGGGCGGCGGCAACGATCCGCCTCCGCCTCCACTGCCCCCGCCGCCGCATGCCGCGAGCCCGGCCGCTACTACGAGCGCACCGAAGCCCACGTACAACTGCTTCACAGTTCAAAGCTCCTTCTGCACAGAAAACCGCTCCCCGTAGCGGGGAAACGCTCGCCCCGGCCTTAGCGATTGCCGGGGTTCCTCCTCTTTTCACGAAGCCCGCAAAGCATGCACATAACGCGAGCGACGACCCTTGCTCTGCTCTGCACTTTGGCTTTCGCGACCGCGGCGCCGGCCAATCTCCGACTCGACGGCGCGGCGATCGTCAACAGCGGATCGACAAACACCGTCGGCTGGCGAATCGCTATGCACTCCAACGGTTTCGGGACGGTGAGCGGCGCCGCCGGGCCACGGAGGTTCTCGGTGCCATCCGGGCTCGCGCTCAAGTTTTTGAACGACGCTCAGGCTGCCCGCGACGCGCATGCGGCGGGAAGGCCGTGCATGAAAAGCGCGTCCTTCGGGACGCGGCTGAACGTGCTTTGGCATGGCTGGACCTCGCCGGATCTCTCGTGCCCCGTTGCGTTTGCACCATTAACCGCCCTGAGCAGCGACGTCTCCCGCATCGTAGACGCCGCAAATCCTTCCGGCGGCATGCGCCGGATCCGCCTGCCGATCGCGCCGCGCCGCGCTCCCACGTCACCGCCTAAGGGGCCACGCTTCGCTTGGAGCGGAGCAAGCGTCCTCAATCTCCGCTCGCAGTAAAAAGGAGCTCCTTTTGCGGCGCGGGCGCGAGGGAGCGCGGGCGCGTGCGCCCAAGTCAGCGGCGTGAAGCGCGCGATTATTCCATTCGGCGCGGCGGCTCTGCTCGTCGCGATGCTCGCCGGAGGCGGTTTTCCGGTTCCGTCGGTCGGAGCCACGGCTCCCCCTTCCCCTCCACCACTGGTCGACACGTCCCCCGCGCCGTCGCCGAGTGCGACGCCGACCGAGATTCCCGGCGTCCAAAGCCTCTTTCCCTCGAGCGGACACGGGCCGCACGCGTCGCCCTCGCCGCCGCCACCGCAACGCGTCGGCATCGAAGGCGTGTGGGAGCTCGCGATTCAGCGCGGCGGCAACACGACGTACACGCATCTCAAGCTTCACCAGCAGCAGAACGCCCTCACCGGCATCTACATCGACTCGAGCAATAAGCGCGCACCTGCCGTCGGCATCGTCAACGGAAACAGCGTGCGCGTCGTCGTCACGCTCCCCAACGGCTCGACGATCGTCTTTCAAGGAACGCTCGACGGCACGACCGACATGATCGGCATGATGACGACGCCGACCGAACAGCTGCCGTTCTCGGCCGATTATCGCCCGAAAGAGAACTTCTTCGACAACATCAACGAGCAGCCGGGCGGCCTCGCCAACCCGTTCCCGTCGCCTCCCCCCAAGTAACCGTTCGACTCGTCCGCCATGCGGACGGCTCAGGATGACAGGGTCGTGCTGCCGAAACGTGCCGCATGCACGATAGGGCCTTTGGGTTCGCGACGCGCGCAATCCATGCCGGCACGCCGCCCGACCCTGCGACCGGCTCGCGCGTTATGCCGATCTACCAGACCGCGGCGTACGTCTTCGGCTCGACGCAAGAGGCGGCCGAGCTCTTTGCGCTGCGTAGCTACGGCCACATTTACAGCCGCATCAGCAATCCGACGGTCGCGGCATTCGAAGAGCGCATGGCGAGCCTCGAGGGAGGACTCGGGGCCGTCGCGTGCTCGAGCGGCCTCGCAGCGCAACTCTGCACCGTGCTCTCGCTCGCACAGTCCGGCGATCATCTCCTGTGTTCGCAGAACGTCTACGGCGGAACCATCACGCAGCTCTCGGTCACGGTCAAGCGCATGGGGATCGAGACGACGTTTGCGCCCGTCGACGATCTGCACGCGCTCGCGGCGGCGATCCGCCCGAATACGAAGCTACTTTTCGTCGAGACGATCGGCAATCCGGCAGGAACGCTTGCCGATCTTCCCGCGCTGGCAACGCTCGCGCACGAGCACGGCATTCCGTTCGTCGTCGACAACACGTTTGCGACGCCCTATCTGTGCCGGCCGATCGAGCACGGAGCCGACGTCGTCCTCCACTCCGCAACGAAGTTTATCAGCGGTCACGGCACGACCATCGGCGGCGTACTCGTCGAGGCGGGAACGTTTCCGTGGGGCAACGGGAAGTTTCCAATGCTCTCCGAGCCGAGCCCCGGTTACCACCAGAAGGTCTTCACCGAAACCTTCGGCGAGTACGCATTTCTAATGCGCGCGCGCGCCGAGGTTCTGCGCGACGTCGGCGCACAGCTCGCGCCGATGGACGCGTGGCTTCTCCTGCTCGGCTTGGAGACGCTCGCGCTGCGCATGGACGCACACGTGCGCAATGCCCAGGCGATCGCGGAGTTTCTGCGTTCGCGGCCGGAGGTGGCGTGGGTCACATACACGCAAGGCGCCGTCTTCACGTTCGGCATCGCCGGCGGACGAGAGGCCGGGCGGCGTTTCATCGACGCGCTCGAGCTGTGGAGCCATCTCGCCAACGTCGGTGACGCGAAGAGCCTCGTGATCCATCCCGCCTCCACGACGCACTCGCAGCTGAACGACGAAGAGATGCGCAAAGCGGGTGTCGCGCCGGAGTCAATTCGCCTCTCCGTTGGGCTGGAGGACGTCGACGACCTCATCTGGGATTTGGATCGTGCGCTGCACGTCGCGGTTGCCGCACGAGAGCGCGTATGATTCTGGAAACGCCGTCGGAGCGGCGCGCGCTGCTCGAGCGCATCAAGAGCGTCGCGATGGTAGGGGCGTCGAGCAACCCCCTGCGCCCGAGCTATACCGTCTTCTCCTATCTGCGCACGCAGACGCCGTTCGCGGTAACGCCGATCAATCCGACGATTTCCGAGATCGACGGCGTTGCTGCGTACCCGTCGCTCGCCGTCTACGCGCAGGAGCACGGTGCACCCGACGTCGTCGACGTCTTTCGCAAGCCGAGTGAGATCGTCGAGGTGGTGCGCGAAGCGATCGCAGCCGGAGCCAAGGCGATTTGGTTTCAGTACGGCGTCGTCAACGACGATGCGATTCGCCTCGCCGACGAAGCCGGACTCGACGTCGTCGTCGATCGCTGCATCAAGGTCGAATACGCGCGTTTTCACGGCGGGCTTGCAACGAGCGGGCTCAACAGCGGCGTTATCACGAGCCGCTGGGAGAAGCCGGCCGCGCAGTGAGCGCGGCGTACGACGACGAGGCGCGCGGGCTCGATCGCGAGATCCTCTCCGTCATCTCGGCCTGGCGCAACGGTATCGCGCTCTCCGATGCGGAGTTCGACGATCTCGCGTTACGCATCTTCTCTCATCAGATGCGTCACAACGTGCGCTACGCTCGGTACGCGGCCTCGCTCGCGATCACGCTCGACGCTCTGCCGCGCTCCTGGCAGGCCATACCGCCCGTGCCCGCCGCCGCATATAAGGAAGCGACGCTCGCGACGTTCGATCCGTCTACGGCGGCGCTCGCCTTCGAGACGAGCGGCACGACGCGCGGGAGCGGCGGTCGCCACTACATGGAGAACGCGGCACTCTATGACGCCGCGCTCCTCGCGGGCTTCGATCGCTTCGTCCTCACCGATCGGGCGCGTCTGCGGTATTTGAACCTCGTGCCGAATCCGAGCGAACGGCCGGGTTCCTCACTCGGGTATATGATGGCGCGCGTCGCGCGCGAACGCGGCGATGGCCGAACGGGCTGGTACCTCCGCGGCGACGCGTTGCTCGCAAACGAGCTTTTCAGCGATCTGCACCGGGCCGTCGAGGAGGGTCAGGCGGTCTGCATAGCGACGACGGCCTTTGCGCTCGTTGCTGCGCTCGACGCGGCGCAGGAGGGCGGTCTGCGCTTTGCATTGCCGCGCGGGTCGCGCATCATGGAGACCGGAGGCTTCAAAGGCCGCACGCGCGTTGTCTCGCGCGAAGAGCTCTATGCGAGAGCGCGAGAGCGTCTGCGCGTCGACGAGGCGCACATCATCGCCGAGTACGGCATGACGGAGCTGACGTCGCAATGGTACGACAACACCGCAAGTGTTCGCGACGGCGGAGCGCAATTGAAGGCCGCTCCTGCGTGGTTACGCGCGCGCGTTGTGGGCCCGGATGGAGAGACGCTTCCCGACGGCGTCGTCGGCGCGCTCGTGCACGTGGATCTCGCGAACCGTTCTTCCTGCGTCGCTGTGCAGACAGAGGATCTCGGCGCGTGCTTCGGGCGCGAGATCGTGCTGCTCGGGCGCGAATCAGGTGCGCAGTTGCGAGGGTGCTCGCTCGATGCAGAGACGCTCGACGCGCGCTAGCATCGTTCGCGCGGTGGCGGTTGCCGCCGCGCGCTGGTGCAACCCGGCCTTTTCGCCGCGCGAGCGCGCGCTCGCACGCGTCGTAGAGCGCACGCGCTACAGCGTCCCCGTCGTCGCGTACGCCTTCGACCGGCTCTTCGAATCGATCGCTGCCGACGCGCTCGACGAGACCATCGCACGCGAGCTGGGAGACGCCCACTTCGAGCCGATCGGCCGGGTCTGCGTCATCTCGAGCCGAACGACGATCGGCGTCGCGATCATTCCCGCAATCTTCGCCCTGTGCGCCGGCTGCGACGTCAGGGTCAAGGATCGCGAGGATTCCCTCGTTGGGGCCTTCTTCGAAACGCTCGCCGGCGAGTCGGAAATCCTCGCCTCAGCGGCGCAGGCAGCCGCATGGAACGGCGAGCGCGAAGAGCACGATCTCGCAGCGTACGATGCCGTGGTCGCGTTCGGCAGCGACGACGCACTGCGTGCGATTCGCGCGCGGCTTCGCCCCGATGCGCGCTTCATCGCGTACGGCCCGAAGGCATCGATCGGATACGTCGCCCGCGAAGCGCTCGCAAGCGAGGACGTTGCGTCGAGCGCCGCGCGCGGCGCCGCACGTGACTTCGTGCTCTACGACGGCGAAGGCTGTCTCTCGCTGCACGCGCTCTTTGTCGAGCGCGACGGTCGCCTCTCACCCGAACGGTTTCTCGAACTGCTCGCGGGCGCCGTCCAGGGTGCTTCGATCGATTTTCCACTCGGCGCACGCGCTGCAGGCACGATAGCGCGCGTTGCGAGCGCGCGCGACCTCGGGCGTTTTCGCGGCGGGCCGGTGCACAGCGATGCCGAAGCGACCTTCGTGCTCGAGATCGGACACCCGGAGCGCGCGCCCGCGTTTTTGCCGCGCGTCTTGGCTGTGCACGGCGTTCGCGACCCCGTCGAGATGCGTGCATACGTCGGGCGGCACCGTCTTCCACTCGAAGCATGCGCCGTTGCCGGCGAGCGCTACGACGTCCGCGCCGCTGCCATCGCGGCGGGAGCGAACCGCATCGCGCGCTTCGGCGAGCTGCAGGCGCCGCCGCTCTCGTACGCGCATGGCGGGAGGCCGCGCGTCAGCGAGTTCGTACGCATCGTCACCGAGGGCACGCCGTGAGCGAGATACCTGGCTCGCGTTCGCGCGCGTTACGCGCGCGTCTGGCCGCGCGGGAATCGCGCAACGTGACCTATCTCGCCGACGACTTCCCCGTCTTTTGGGAATCGGCAAGCCGCGCGACCGTCACCGACGTGGACGGGAATCGTTACATCGATCTCACGGCGGCGTTCGGCGTGGCCGCGGTCGGCCATGCAAACCCGGCGGTAGCGGCGGCGATCGCCGAGCAAGCGCAACGAATGATGCACGGCATGGGCGACGTCCATCCCACGGAAGTGCGCGTGCAGCTGCTCGAACGATTGCTGCAGGTCGCGCCGCGCGGACTCGAGCGCGCGTTCCTGGCAACGACCGGATCCGAAGTGGTGGAAGCCGCGATGAAGACCGCGATCCTTGCGACCGGCAAATCCGCGTTCGCCGCGTTCGCCGGTGCCTATCATGGGCTCTCGCTCGGAGCGCTCGCGGTCTGCGGCATCGAAAAGTTTCGCCAGCCTTTCGCGGCGGCGTTGCCGCTGCGGCCGCTCCTTCTCGGGTTCCCGCACGCAGCGATGCCGCTCGGCGATGCACTCGATGCCGCGCGCGCGACGCTGAGGGCGCACGACGACCTCGCCGCACTCTTCGTCGAGCCGATTCAGGCGCGCGGCGGATGCATCGTTCCGCCGCACGGCTATCTTCGCGGCCTGCGTGCAGTCTGCGACGAGCTCGGCGTGCTGCTCGTCTTCGACGAAATCTACACCGGCTTCGGACGGACCGGCGAATGGTTCGCTTGTGCGCACGAGGGCGTGACGCCGGATTTGCTCTGCCTCGGCAAGGCGATGGGTGGCGGCTTTCCGATTAGTGCGCTCGTGGGAACGTCTGCAGTCATGGATGCGTGGCCGGCGTCGAGCGGCGAGGCGCTGCACACGTCGACGTACCTCGGGAATCCGATGGGGTGCGCTGCCGCGCTCGCGACGATCGATCAGCTCGAACGGCTCGGTCTTCCGGCACGCGCGAAGCGGCTCGGAACCGAGCTCGCGCCGCGGCTCGAAGCGATCGCGCAGACGCGTGGCGTAGCCGCGGTTCGTGGGCGCGGGTTGATGTGGGGCATCGAGCTGCACGACAGCGCGCACGCAGACCGCGCCGTACGAGCGGCGCTCGCGCGCGGCGTGATCGTGCTGCAGGCGGGCACGCGCGGTGAGGTTCTCTCCGTGACACCGCCCCTCGTCATCGGCGAGAGCGAACTCGAGCGCGCATTTTCGGCGCTGCGGGATGCGATCTCGCAAAGCTTTTGAACCGATAGGCAAACGCACGCTATCCTGAGTCTGGTCGAAGAGCGAAGGATCAGGATGACATGAGCGGGCGGCGGGTAATAGGCAAGGTATGAGCGAGCACATTCGCATAGGCATCGTCGGAGCCGGGTTCGGCGCGAAGGCGCATCTGCCGGCGCTTCTCGCGCACCCGCGCTTCGAGGTTGTCGCTCTCGCGTCGCCTTCTTCCGCTGCCGGCATCGCAAAAGAGCGCGGCATCGCCCATGTCTTCGCATCATGCGCGGACATGGTTCGCGGCTGCGAACTCGATGCGGTCACGATCGCATCGCCACCGTTCGCGCACCGAGAGGATGCCGAGGCGGCGTTCGGCGCGGGCAAGCACGTCATTTGCGAAAAGCCCTTTGGACTCAACGTCGTGCAAGCCGAAGAGATGCTCGCAATGGCACGGCGTGCCGGCACGATAGCAGGGCTGTCGCACGAGTTCCGCTGGGTTCCGCCACAACAAGCGCTCAAGGAGCTCGTCGAGAATCGTCATCTCGATCCGCTGCGCGAGATTGAGATCACGCAGCTCTCTACCTTTCTTCGCCTCGACGGAACGCGCGAGCGCGGTTGGTGGTTCGAGCGCAGGCGCGGCGGTGGCATCGCCGGCGCGCTGCTCTCGCACCTCATCGACATGGCGAACTGGCTGGCAGGACGCCCGCCGACGCGCGCCACCGGATTGATTCGTACCGCAAACCCGCATCGGCACGACGCCAAAGGCGCGTTCACGTCCGACGTCGACGACGGAGCCTTCGCGTTGCTCGACTATGGCGAGGGTCTCGTCGCCCGGCTCACCGTCGACGCAACGACGGCGCACGCATCGTTCACGTCCGCGCTGCACGCAGAGAATCGCACGGCGGTGGCGAGTGGCGAGAGCATCGCCGAAACGACGCTCTACACGGTCGACGAGCACGAAACGGCGGAGTTGCAGTGCAAGGCATCGCCATACGCGCACTTGGCGAGCGTACAGGCGAACGTCCCGTATCTGATGGAACTCTACGACGCGTTCGCGGCTGCAATCGACGGCAAAAGCACCACGGGGCTTCCGACCTTTGCCGAGGCGGTCGAAACCCAGAAGGTGCTCGCAGCCGTCGGCTTCAGCGTACGAACTATGGCAGGGTCGGATCGTTGAGCGCTTTTGCCATCGCGCGATAGACGTTGAGGCGACCGCACCCTTGGTGCGGATCCGCAATGTCGTCGGCCGTCGTGCAGAGCAGCTGTTTCATCGCCGACGCCGACTGGTAGCTCGAGTTTACCGACAAGACGAGCGCAGCGGCGCCTGCGACGTGCGGTGTCGACATCGACGTCCCGTCGACCAGAATCCGGCAGTCCCCGCTGCCCGCGTCCGTCGGGTAATCGCCGTTGCAGTTGCCCGCGTCGCTCGTAGCCCAAGGCGTCGACGTCCAGATGTTCTCGATCCAATGCAGGTTGTCAGCGTCGGCCGAGCTCGTAGCGTCACCACCGGGTGCGACGATCCCCCAGGCGGTCGCATTCTTCGGATTCGCGCCTGGCGAGCCGTACTGCGAGTACGACGCCACATACTCTTTCGGGCTCGACGGCGTGCCCCCGGCGTTGCCGCCGGTAGGGCTCGTGCCGTTGGGTGAACCGTCGTCGAGCGACGTCGCTCCCACCGCGATGACGCCGGGATCGCAAGCGGGTGCGTCGATGCCCGAGCCACCCGCGTTGCCGCTCGCAGCCACGACGATGACGCCCGCCGCAATCGCGTTCGCAACCGCCGTGCTCTCGGGCGGCGAGTCCGGACAGTTACCGCCGAGGCTCATGCTGATGACGTTGACGTGATGGCTCACCGCATCGTCGATCGCCGATGCGATGTCTTGCAGAGTAGCGCTGCACTGCGGGTCGCTCGTAGTCGGGCTGCTGCAGTTGTTATCCGGTACGGGAAAGACGCGATACGCGTAGAGGACGACGTTGCCGCCCGCTCCCGTGAATCCCAGGCCGTTCCCCGTGTCTGCGGCGGCGATTCCCGCCGTGTCGGTGCCGTGCCCTTGGGGATCCGTCGTGAAGTTTGACGTCGACTGCACGTTGGAAGAGTTCGTGATGAAGCACTTCTGGTAGACGACCTTCGTATTCAGTTCCGCGTGGCCGGTGTCTTGACCGGTGTCGATGACGGCGATCGAGACGGACGACGACCCGAGAGCGTTGGCGTTCTGCACCGTGCTGCCGTTGCTCGACTGACTGTATTCGAACGCATGCTCCAACTGGATCGCGTGCATATCCCATTGCCCGGGAACGTCGTTGCTCTCGTAGTACGGAGGATCGGTGTTCGTCGCGGGGGGCGGCGTTGCCGGCGGCGTCGGCACGGCGGTCACCGCGAAGCCGTCGAAGTACGGGTCGCTCGGAAAATAGCCCTTGTTGACGGTCAGCGGGTAGCGGCGCGCGCTTGCGTCGTTGACGCTGACGACGCCCGGTGCCGAGCGCATCTGCGTGATCACGGAGTCGACCCGCGCGACCGGAACGGAGATCATCCGCGTCACGAGGCCGACGTGCGAGAAGTCCAGAGCGCGCACGAGCGTCGCACCTGCGGCCTGCTCGCGAGCGGCTACCGACGCCGGGGCGGAGAGGACGATGCTGCGCCGGTACGTCACGGCGATCGCTCCCGACGGCGCCACCGTTGCCGGCAGCGGTGCCCGCGACACCGGACGCCTAACCAGAGACTCTTGCGCGCCCGCGCCGATGCTCACCGACGTCGGGCTATCGGCAGTCGGGCAAGCGAATGCCGTGTTTGGAGGCGGCACGTGCCCACCTCCGCCGCCGGGGGGCATCCCGCCGCTTCCCCCGCTGCCGCCGCAAGCCGAGAGGAGAGAGACGGCTGTTGCCACGGCGAGCGTCCTGGCAGCGAAGCGCTGGTGCATTGCGATAACGGCCCCTTCCGGAATCAAAGTTTGCGGCAGCTACGACGACCGCGCCAGATCTTCCCCGCCAGCCAGTATTCCCCATATCAGGCTGAGCAAGGCCTGGGTCGCTCGGATTTGGATCTCTTCGCGGTCGCCGGGGAGCCTCACCGAGACCGCCCGGGCGCCGCCTGGCCATTCCAACGCGAGCCAGACCAACCCTACGGGCTTCTCCGGCGAACCTCCCGCCGGGCCCGCGATGCCGGTCGTCGCAACGCCAACGTCCGTCGAGAAGGCGCGCCGCGCACCCCGTGCCATCGCACGCGCGGTCTCTTCGCTCACCGCGCCGTTGCGCGCGAGCGTCTCCGCCTCGACCCCGAGCAGCGCGCGTTTGACGTCGTCGTCGTACGCGACCACGCCGCCGGCAAAGCTTTGCGAGGCACCCGCCACCGCCGTGAGCGCAGCAGCGACGCGACCTCCGGTGCACGACTCGGCCGCTGCAAGCCACCAGCCGCGTTCGCGTAGCTGCGTGAGAATCGCCCGGGCGAGCGTTTCGTCGTCGGTACCGTAGACATGGCCGCGCAAGCGCGAGCGGATTTCCTCTTCGAGCGGAGCAACCATCGCGCGCGCAGCTTCCTCGGTGCGCGCTTTGGCCATGATTTTCACGTCACACGCGCCCACGTGCGCGAGCACCGCGACCTTCGGGTTCTCGCCGGCCCGAAACAGATCGTCGATGCGATGGTCGATCTCCGATTCGCCAAGGCCGGCGACGTGCAGCACGCGCGTCACGATGCGTTCGAGCACGCCGAAGCGCTCGCGCAACCGCGGTACGAGCTGTTCGGCGAGCATCGGCTTCATCTCGTGCGGTACGCCCGGAAGCGATGCGATGAACGTTCCGTCGTTCGTCCAGACGATGAAGCCAGGTGCCGTTCCGCGTGCGTTCTCGAGCACGGTGCTGCCGCGGGGAAGATCGGCTTGCTTGCGATTGTTTTCACGCATCGGACGGGAGATCGAAGCGAAGAACGCCTCCATCCGAGCGATCGTCGGCGCGTGAGGCACGCACGCGATCCCGAGCGCATCGCAGACGGCCTCCTTCGTAAGATCGTCGACGGTCGGGCCGAGGCCGCCGGTCGTCACCACACCGTCGGCGCGCGCGAGCGCGGCGGATATCGTCGCGGCGATACGCGCGCGATTGTCGCCGACCGCGTGCGTCGCGTAGACGTCGATGCCTGCGTCCGCCAAGCGCTGCGCGATCCACGGCGTGTTCGTGTCGACGAGCTGACCCAAGAGCAGTTCGGTTCCCACTGCGACGATCTCCACGCTGGGCATGCCGTGCTCGTGCCTTAAGCCGCGATCCTGCGCCGAATGATCTTTGCCGAGGACCGCACCGCCTCGTCCGCGACGTGCAGTACGCGCGGAGAGGATGCCAGTCGAAGTCGCTCGTGGCCCCAAATGCCGACCGACTGCCACGATGGTTCGTAGTACGACCACCAAGCGAGGCCGGCATACGATCCGCGCGCGTGAATGCGGCTCGCCCAGGCCTGCGTCACCGAACGGTCTCGCGTGACGACCCGCGAGGGGATCAACCCTTCCGCGAGCAATGCCGCGGCGTCGTCGAGATTGCGAACGTCGAGCGCGCTTGGCAACGCATACGACGCGAGCGCGAATCGGCTCTTCGGCAGCAGCGGCGTTGCCGGCTTTGCCTCCACGACGATACGGTCCCACACGTCGAAGGCGCCAAAGCACTCCGCGACCGCGCACTCCGGCGTACTGCCAACGTAGAGCACCGTGTACGCCCGAGGGGCGACCGAGTCGATGCGCCCTCTACCGCCCGGCGGCACGAAGAGCGCCCCGCCCGGAGCGCGGTCTGCGGCCGACGGGTCGAACGGAAAAACGCGAAACACCGTCACGCGTACGCGCCTGCTTCGATTTCATCGAGCGCATCGATCACCGCGCTGGCGCCGCCAGTCGCGACGACGTCGATCGGCCGTGCGCCGCCCAAGCGCGGATCGTGCCCCATGAGCCAACGCGCGGCAAGTGCGGGATTGTAGACCCGATGCGCGCGACTGAGAACCGCGTGAACGTCGAGGATGCGCGCGCCGAGGTCGTTGCCGATGCGTCGCTTGCCGCGAACCCAAAGGCTCACGGTCGACCGATCGACGCCCAAGAGCCCTGCCACGGTTACTTGTCCGTAGCTCTCCACCATTCGCTCGAGCAAGGGCATTACGTCGGTCAGGGGCGTAGCATCGCGGGCCGGCTCGAGCCGGTGAATCGTCGGCACCCAGGTCGCCATGCCCTCAGCCTACTCCGGGTCTCGATTTCTGTCAACCACATCCGTTGACAGCCAGCTCGGGTACGTAAAGCAAACGTCCGCAGTGAAGCCCGCTGCGTTGTCGATTGCCGCCTTACGGCGCAGCTCGGATTCCTCGGGAAGCGGATGCTCGGCACGCATCTGCTCGCGTCGCTCGGCCAAGACCCCGATGAAGCGCTCAAAGGTCGCGTCCATCGCGCGTTGCACTGCCTGTTTCAATACCTTGCCTACGCGCGGAGCGAGGCCCGCCGTCGAGATTGCGACGCGCACCGGACCGGCCTTCGCAATCGCTGCCATCGCGACGAAGCCGTACGCCGGCTGATCGATGCAGCAGAGCAGCGTGCGATGCTTGTCCGCGAGCGCGCGAAGCCGCTGCGAGAGCGCCGCGTCTTGCGGCGTCGAGATGACGAAGAAGGCCTGCGCGACGTCTTCTTCTTTCACGTCCGCGCCGTCGTAGATCCGGCGCACGTTCGCACCCGCCTCTTCGAGCGCCGCGGACTTCTCGATGGCTTCGCGATCGTCCGCAGCACCGATGACGAGACACGGCCGGCTGACGAGATTCAGGCTAACGGGAAAGAAGATTCTCAATAGTCCACCGGGCGCAGGTAGAATTCGTTGATGGCCGTGTTCGAGAGCATGGCCGTCGTCGGCAGATGGCGTTTCCAGTGCGTGCCGTCGACGCGCTTGCGCACGATTGCAACCTCCCGGGGAGAAAAGCCACGCTCGACAAGCTGTTCGTCGGAGTACCCGAGCAGCAAGCGCGAAAGGATTGCGTCGGCGCGCACATACGTGATGCCGAGATCGGCTTCGTCCGTCTGGTTCGCCTCCAAATCCGCGCTCGGCGCTTTCTCGATCAGGCGCTTCGGGACGCCGAGATACTTTGCCAACTCCCACACTTGCGTCTTGAACAGATCGCCGATGGGGTTCACCGGCGGCGCGTCGTCGGCGTGCCACGTGAAATACCCGAGGAGACGCTCCGTCTTGTTCCCGGTGCCGACCGGCAGCGCGTCGAGCTTCGCGGATTGATCGAAGAGCACGACCATGCGCAGCCGCGCCATCACGTTACCGCGCCGGCGCGCGTCCGCGTCGGGCTCGTGACGCAAATAGCCGTCGACGGCGTCGCTGATGTCGATCGTTCGCGACTCGATGCCGAGATCGCCGATGACGAGCTG